>JAHFBU010000300.1 GCA_023249795.1 Syntrophaceae bacterium | reverse complement strand
AACGTCGAGATCGTGCAGAAGAGGGGAGCCCTTTCCGGAATCGAGAAGCAGATCGCAAGCCTCGGCGCGCCCGTTGACCAGGACCAGCTCATGAAGATGGTGGCCGGCATCAGCCGAAGGCGCCAGCTTGCCAAGGTCTATGCGAACCGCTATCTGGATACGGTCCTGATCGGTGAACTCGCCGCTCTGACACCGCCCGGAATCCGCCTCACCGAAGTGAAGATCAGCCTCGGACCGGTCGCCACGGCGACGACGCCCAACGCGTCCAAGGATAAAACGAATGACGCCGCTGCCTCGAAACCGAGCCCGGAGGAGGTCACGGTGGAGGGTCTCATCCTCGGTGAACGTCAGCTCCTGGAAACATCGCTCGCCGGTTTCAAAATTGCGCTCGAGTCCTCGCCGATCTTCCGACAGGTGACCCTTCAGAAGAACAGCGTGGAGCCCTACCGGAAGAACGATGCGCTCCATTTCATCCTGAACATGAAGGTGGAGGAGCCGGTCCATGGATAAACCGAATCTGGGCATCAATATCCCGCGCCAGAGCATCCTTTACATCGGCATGTGCCTGATCGGCATCGCCATCTTCCTGCTCGGGGGAATACTGCCGGCATCGAGGACGCTTGCCGAACTGGATGCGCGGACGGCGACGGCGCGGTATCGACTTGAAGAACAGAAGACCCTCGCGCCGTTTCATCAGACGCTCAAGGAGGGTGAGGAGAGGAAGGAATCGGATGTCCTTCCCATGCCGGAGCGGGGGAGAATTCCACAGGCGAAGATCGATACCATTCCCCTGAACCTCGGTAATGCGGCAAAGACGAGCGGGATGTCGCTGGTATCGGCCGTCCCGAACCTGAAGGCGATGACCGGCGACGCCACATTGCTGCCGGTCAACGTCGTCCTCAGAGAGAACTTCGCCGACTTCCGGAAATTTCTGATCGCCCTGGGTGGAATCCCCTATGTGGAGCACGTCGAAGAGATCACGATTCAGAGCAAAACCGACGCAAGGGAATATCGATTAACGTTATGGGTGGCCGTCGGCTAAAACGGGAACGAATATGGCTAATCTTGGAACAAGAGAGAAGATCATCATCGGCATTGTAGGGATCCTTATCCTGTATGCAGCCGTTGATATTTTAACACCCAAAAAGAAGACGATTGAATTCGACATGAAGCAAAAAACGGAGGAACTCAAAACCTTTGTGACGACGCTTTCGACGGGGATAGGGAAGGATGCACCCAACAGCATCGGCGTCCTCGTTTTCAGCCGCGCTGAAAAGGATTGGGCCGGCGACCCCTTCCTGGACGACAAATCCTTCAGGGCGTGGTCTCAGACACGGGAGCTGGTCAAAGATTCGGTTGTGGCGCCGAAGATCGAGTTCGTCTATTCGGGCTATCTCGAGATCAAGGGGAAACGGATGGCCATCATCAACGGCATGGAATACGGGGAAGGCGAGGCCCTGGATGTCAAGGGGTACGTGCTGAAAAGCGTCTCTCCGACAGGTGTCGTTATCGAGAATCGCAGAATCGGGGCAACAGTCAATGTGCCCCTGTTGGAATAAGGGAGGCATCGATGGATTACCGTAAACATCCATATCCGCGGACCGGCAGGATGATCATACTCTTTTCGGTTCTGCTGATCTTCGGCTGCGCCGCCAATGAGACCGTCAAGAAGGAGATCCCTTTCGAAAAATGGGCCACCATGGCGGAAACGCAGACAGGACACTCGCCGACGGCACGGGATCGGAGCAAGTCGATTGCACAGGAGTTCATTCAGGAGACCGGAGAAACCGGGGAGGAGGTGCTGAAGAGCGCCCCCGTCAAAGAACTTCCGACGCAGTTGATCAGCCTGAAGTTGCGCCAGGCGGACGTCAAGACCGTTCTGCGCTCCCTGGCCCGGATCGTTGACAAGAACGTCCTCGTCAAGAGCGATATCAAAGGGGAGATGACCATCGATTTTCGTGATATCCCGTGGAACCAGGCCTTCAACGGCATCCTGCGCACCCAGGGGTTGACCTACGTATGGGAGGGCGACATCATCCGGGTCATCACCCTCGACGACATGGAGCAGGATCTGAAACGCAAGACCCAGGAGCAGGGGGTCAAGTGGGTCGCGCCGCTCCTCACCATTGTGGTCCCCATCGACTATGCCAAGCCTAAAGAACTCAAGGATAATCTCGAAACCTTCCTCACCCGGAGCAAGGACGACAAGCCCCGCGGGTCGGTCCGCGTGGACGAGCACAGCAACTCCCTGATCATCTCGGCCATCAAGGAGGACCTGCTCAAGATGATGTCGATCATTG
>JAHFBU010000299.1 GCA_023249795.1 Syntrophaceae bacterium | reverse complement strand
AACGGCGAAGGACTGCCAGAGCTTTCGGTAATAGTTGACGGCCCGGATCTCCTCCATCAGAACCGCGTCGGCATTTTTGAGAATGGTCAGCCGCTTTTCGGTCACCTCGCCGATGATCCGTACCGCAAGTCCCGGCCCCGGAAAATGCTGCCGCCAGATCACATCGTCGGACATCCCGAGTTCCTTCCCGAGGAGCCTCACCTCATCCTTGAAGAGATGCTTCAGCGGCTCGACGAGCTTCAGTTTCATCTTCTTGGGAAGTCCCCCCACGTTGTGGTGGGACTTGATCACGGCGCTCGGCCCCCCGAAGGCCGACCGGGATTCGATCAGGTCCGGATAGAGCGTCCCCTGGGCGAGGAACTCCGCGCCCTTGATCTTCCTGGCCTCCCTTTCGAAGACTTCGATGAAGATCCGGCCGATGATCTTGCGCTTCCGTTCCGGGTCCGTCACCCCCTTGAGGCCGTCGACGAATGCCTTCCGCGCCCGCGCAAAACGGACATCCATTCGGAAATTTTTCCCGAAGAGGGCCCGGACCTTCTCCGCCTCGCCCAGCCGCAACAGGCCGTTATCCACAAAAACGCAGGTGAGGCGCCGGCCGATCGCCTGGTGGAGCAGGACGGCCGCAACGGAGGAATCGACCCCCCCGGAAAGACCGAGAATGACCCGTTTGTCGCCGACCGTCTTTTGAATTTCCTCGATGGCATCGCGGACGAAGGCATTCATCGTCCAGCTCTTCGCGCAACGGCAAACGCCGAAGAGGAAATTTTTCAGCATCTTTTTCCCTTCCGTCGTATGGACCACCTCCGGATGGAACTGGAGGCCGTAGAACCTGCGCTTCGCGTCCTCGGCCGCCGCCGCCTCGGTGTTCTCCGTAGATGCGGTGACCCGGAACCCTTTCGGCAGGCGGCCGATCCGGTCGCCATGGCTCATCCAGCAGCGCGTCTTCGTCTCGACTCCCGCGAGAATCTCTCCCGGTTTCTCCCGGACGTTCAACTCCGCGAAGCCGTATTCCCTCTTGTCCGATCGGATCACTTCGCCGCCCAGGGCGTCCACCATGAACTGCAGGCCGTAACAGATGCCCAGGATCGGAATGCCGAGATCGAAGATCCCCTTGTGCACCTTCGGCGAACGCGCCTCGTAGATGGACGAGGGGCCGCCGGAGAGGATGATTCCCTCGGGCCGGAGTTCACGGATCTTCCCGATTTCGATTCCCGGCGGCTCAATCTGGCAGTAGACCTGATGCTCCCGGACCCGTCGGGCAATGAGCTGGTTGTACTGTGATCCAAAATCGATGATCAGAATCACGGTTCAGGCTCCTTTCGCGGAAAGACGCGGGGGAGCGAATCTTTCCTCATTCAGATATTCTCCCGCCGTCCATCAGACGGATGAATTCATCGAAGAGATAACCCGCGTCGTGGGGCCCCGGCGCCGCCTCGGGATGGTGCTGGACGCTGAAGGCCGCAAGCGTCGGATAGTGGATCCCCTCAGAGGTGCCGTCGTTGAGATTTCCCAGAATCGTCTCCCGCTCTTGGGTCAGGGTTTCGGGAAGTACCACGAAACCGTGGTTCTGAGAGGTGATCTCAACCCGGCCGGACCGGCAGTTCCTGACCGGCTGGTTGATCCCGTGGTGGCCGAACTTCAGCTTTTCCGTCCGTCCACCCGCAGCCTGCCCAAGGATCTGGTGGCCCAGGCAGATGCCGAAAACCGGCACTTTCCCCAGGATCGTCCGAACCGCATCCACAATGTAGGGCAGGGCCGCCGGATCTCCGGGACCGTTGGATAGAAGGACGCCGTCGGGCTTCAAGGCAAGTATCTCCTCCCCCGTCGACGACGCCGGGAGGACCACCACCTCGCAGCCCCGCTTCTCCAGGTGGCGGAGGATGTTGTATTTAACGCCGCAATCGAGGACGACGACGCGCCACCGGACCGCCGCACCGGAGGAAACGGAGCCGGCAACCATTTTGCGGGGTGCGCCGTCTTTCCACAGGTAGGGTTCCCGGCAGGTCACCGTCTTGACAAGGTCGCCGCCGACCAGCCCCGGATAGGCCCGGACAAGTTGGAGGAGACGTTCAATATCCCCTGTCTCCGTGGAGAGAACGCCCCGCATGGCGCCGGCAAGGCGGATACGGCGGGTCAGCGCCCGCGTGTCGATCCCCTCCACCCCGAGCTTGTCATGAGCCTCCAGAAAGCTCTTCAGATCCTGCCGGGAACGCCAGTTGCTCGGATCTCCCTCATACTCCCGGACGATGAATCCTTCCAGGTGGATTCCGGCCGATTCCATGTCCTCCGGGTTGATCCCCGTGTTGCCGATCA
>JAHFBU010000298.1 GCA_023249795.1 Syntrophaceae bacterium | reverse complement strand
CTTCGGGAGGATCGGCAATTTCCTCAACGGCGAACTCTACGGCCGGGCGACCGCCGTCCCGTGGGGAATGCTCTTTCCCCTCGACCCGCTGCACCTGCTGCGCCACCCCTCCCAGCTCTATGAGGCCTTCTTCGAGGGGATCGTCCTGTTCGCCGTCCTCTGGGCGGTCCGGAAGAGGGTTTCCTTCACCGGCGCGCTCTTTTCCCTCTATGTCATGGGCTACGGCGTTGTTCGGTTCTTCATCGAATTTTTCCGGGAACCGGATGCCCAGCTCGGCTTTGTCCTCGGCCCGTTCAGCATGGGCCAGCTCCTCTGCCTTCTGATGATCATGGCCGGCGGCGCGATCTACGCCATTCGCCGGGAACAGGTCAAAGGGGGGTAGGGGGTTGGGCGATCAGGGGAGCGCAAGGATGTCGGAACGGATCGCAGCGCCCTCCGGGGCACAGCTCAAGCGGTGGGGCAGACTGACGTCGGAGAAGTACCGCCGACAGGAGGGGCTGTTCCTCGCCGAAGGGGAGAAGGTCGTCGGCGAACTCCTGCGAAGCGGGCGAGCGGCGGAGGCCATCCTGATCTCTGAGGAGAGGGCGGCAAGGCGGGAAGAAATCCTTGCCGGAGTTCCGGCCGGGACCCCTGTTTTCCGGCTGACGGATCGCGAATGGACGGCCCTGAGCCAGGATCCCTCCCCGGAAGGGGTGATGGCGGTGGCCGCCATCCCGCCGGACATTGAATTCATAAGCCTGCTTGCCACTGAAACAGGACCGCTTCTCCTTCTCCATCAGGTGAACAATCCCAACAACCTGGGCGCGCTCCTCCGGACGGCCCACTGGTTCGGTTTCCGGACGGTCTTCGTCAGCAAGGGCTCCTGCGAGGCGACAAATCCCAAGGTCATCCGGACGTCAATGGGAAGCTATTTCCATCTGACCGTGATCGGCGACCTTGATTTTGACGGCATTCTTCCGGCGATCCGGGGGCGGTTCAAAATCGTCGGAAGCGGGGTCCGGGAGGGGATTGCGCCCCATTCCCTCGGACCGGCGACGACGCTTCTGATGGGAAGCGAGAGCCACGGCCTGCCGGAAGAACTCCTCGCACAAACCGATGAGCTGTGGCGGATCCCCGGCGCGGGAGGAGCGGAGTCCCTGAGCCTCCCGCAGGCGGCGGCGATATTGATGTACGAATGCGTTCGAAGGGCAGACTGTTGATAAGGTGATGGTGCGATGGAAGGATTCATCCAGGTCACAACGACGACGGAAAAGAGAGAGGATGCCGAGCGGATCGCCCGAACGCTTGTCGAGGCGAGGCTTGCCGCCTGTGTCCAGATCGTGGGGCCGATCACGAGCATCTACCGCTGGAAGGGAAAGATCGAGACGGCAGGGGAGTGGCTCTGCCTGATCAAGAGCCGGGAGGAACTTTATGGGGCCGTTGAACAGGCCATCCGCTACCTCCACCCCTACGAGACGCCCGAAATCATCGCCGCTCCGATCACCGCCGGCAGCCATGACTATCCCGGATGGCTCCGGGACGAACTGGCGGCGCCGTGTGAGGAATGACCATGCTTCTGGCAGGCGACATCGGTGGCACGAAGAGCCATTTGGCCATCTTTGCGGATGATGCGGATCCAAGGCATCCGCTGGCGGAAGAGGTTTTTCCCAGCGCCCGTTTCACGGGGATCGAGTCCCTCATCCGGACGTTTCTGGAGCGAACGCATCTGACGGCGGATCGGGCCTGTTTCGCCATTGCCGGGCCGGTCGTCAACGACAGGGCGGCGGTGACCAACCTTCCCTGGATCGCGGAGGCCGAGACGATCCGCCGGACGTTTCGCTTCCGGTCCGTCCGCCTCCTGAATGACCTTGCGGCAACCGCCCGTGCCCTGCCGCTCCTCGAACCGAGGGATTTTCACACGCTTTGGCCGGGAGAGCCGGCCGCCGAAGGGGTCATCGCGGTGATTGCGCCGGGAACCGGACTGGGAGAGGCCTTCCTGACCCGCGATGGAACGCGGCGGATGGAATACGCCTCCGAAGGCGGCCATGCAAACTTCGCCCCGGAGAGCCCGCTGGAGACGGATCTCCTTTGGGAACTCCGGAAGGAGTTCGATCAGGTCAGTTATGAAAGGGTCTGCTCCGGTCCGGGACTCCGGCGGATCTATCAATTTCTGCGGGAACGGGGAACGGCGGAGGAACCGTCATGGCTTGCCGGAAGACTGGCGGAGGCGGACGACCCCGCGCCGGTTATCGTCGAGGCGGCGCTTACGGAAAAGAGCGATATCTGTCTCCGGACGGTGAGACTCTTCTGTTCGATCCTCGGGGCGGAGGCGGGAAATCT
>JAHFBU010000058.1 GCA_023249795.1 Syntrophaceae bacterium | reverse complement strand
GAAAGATCGCAGGCGAACAACTGACGAAACTGATGAGCCTCGGGCTTACGTACGAGGAGTCGGTTAACCGGATCATCCAGGGTTTTTTAAGATAGAGGGGTCATGCCTTTCCGAACCTTTCTGACGATTCTGATCTCCCTCGGCCTGGTCGTTTCCGGCTGCGTGAAGGCGGTGGCGCCCATACTTGTGGCGCCGGTGGCGCCACCACCGCAGGTTGAACTGAAAGGCCCTTACGATTCTGAAATCCCCGCGGAATACCTCAATCGCCTCCGCGACGTCGCCGCGGCATCCGGCGAGGCTCTTCCTCTGACCCTCTTTGCCGTCGCCGACCACTTTGCCTCACGGGGTGAAGTGGACAAGGCGATCCATTTTCTGGACAGGGCGGCCGAGAGATTCGTTCGGGAAAAGAATCGGAGCGGCGAGGCAGCGGCACGAAGCCGGAAGGTCCTTCTCCTGTCGGATTTCGGCCGGGAGACGGAGGCGCTCCGCCTTATCCGTGCGGCTGGAGAAAGGTGGACGAAGCCGCCGCTCCGGGCCTTTCCCGAATACCTCGAAGGCCATCGCGCCCTTTTGCAGGGGAATTTCCCCCTCGCCATTTCGCATCTGACCCGGTCGCTCCAGGATAACCCGGAATTTTCGGAGGATCTTTACCTCCGGATGTTGCGACGGGACACGGAACTCGGCGCGGGGATCTCCTTTGTTCTTGCCGATCGCCTTCCCGGATTACTTAAGATCTACGGTGCGGGCGGCGCGCCCGAAACCGGGACGGATGCCGAACGCAAAAGCCATCTCCGCAAGGCCCTCGTCCTGACTCAGGAGCTCAGACTGTCGAAGTCCGGACAGCTCCTTGCGTCAACCGATTTCGAGCTGGCGGAGGCTGAAGGGCTCACCTTTTTGGGTCTGGATGCCTGGATGCGGGGGGACAAGGCGGAGGCTCTCAGGCAGCTTGGCGCCGCCGTTGAATTGTCGCGGATGGCGGGATTCCAGGCGACAGAGATCCGCGGCCTGATGCTCCTGGGCGAACTCGGCCTCCAGGGGGAATACGCGACCGAAGGTCGCGGGGCGGCCGAACTGCTGCGTGAGAGGGCGGACCTCTTCCTGACCGCCCCCTATAGGGTTTGGGCGAGGCTCCTTCTGGCCCGCTACGAGCGGGGGGATAAACGGAACCTTGAGGCGATCAGGTTTCTTAATGAGGCGGCCGGGATCATCGAGGCGCAGCGATTTTCGCTCAAAGCGGATATGTTTGACGAGATATGCCGCCGCCAGCGCCGGGCGGTCTATGAATCCCTGGTCGAGCTTCTGGCCGGAGAAGGAATGGTCGGGGAGGCCATGATAGCCGCGGAGAAGGCCAAGACGCTCATGACCGTCGATCTTCTGGCCGCGGAGGATCTTGGAAGAGGTTCTGCCGAAAAGGAGCTGCTGAAACAAGAGGCTGGCCTCGGGAAGGAGATCCGGGATCTTCAACGTTACCTCCTTCGGGTATCGGACAGAAATGCGTCCGGTATACTCAGGGATCGGCTGAAACAGGCCGAGGAGACTTACCGCATTCTGCTCGGCCGGATCGGTGCGGAGGATGGAAACCTCCTCTCCCTGATTGCCGTCAGAGGCGTGGATCCGGTTTCCATCCAGCGCCTCCTGGACGACAATACCACCATTTTTGATTATTTCTCGACGGCAGACGGTCTTTATGTCTGGGCCATTCACCGGGAACAGGTCCATCTGGTGCGTATCGATCTTCCGCGAGGGGAGCTGAGAACTCTGGTTTTTTCCTTCCTGGCGGCCATCCAGGACAAGAATAAAAGAAGAACCGAAACCTTCTCCCAAAAGGCCTACGATCTGCTGCTCAAACCGGTCATTCCCTTCGTTTCCGGGGAGAGGATCGGCTTTATCCCCGACGATGCGTTGATCTATCTTCCCTTTGCGGCCATGAGCTATCGGGGACGGTTTCTCGCCGAGGGCTTTCCCCTCTTCCATCTCCCCGATGCCGGTTTTCTCGAACGGGTTCTGGGGGATACCGGGACGGCAGGCGCGCGTGTCCTGGCCTTTGGGAACCCCAATCTGGAGAACAAGGCGCTGGATCTCCGCAACGCCACACTGGTTGTGGAACGGATCCGGAAGCGGATCGGCTCCACAACCGTTTTACTCGGCGAACAGGCTACCAAAGCGCAGGTGGAGGATCGCTCTTCCGGTTATGACATCCTCCATTTTGCCGTCCGGGGGCAGTTTTTTCCGGATGACATTCTGAACTCGGGCCTGCTGCTGACCTCGGGCGCGGGGCAGGACGGCCGGCTGACCATCCGCGAGATCTTCGGCCTTCGGTTCCAGAAAAGGGCCGTTGTCCTCAGCGGATGCGATCCGATGCCGAAAAATGATCCGGAAGGAAAGGGTCCGACCTCTCTGCAGCGGGCGTTTCTTGCCACAGGGATTCCATCGGTGGTTTCAACCCTCTGGCTTGTCGACGACCGCGCGGCGGCCCACCTTCTGGATCTCTTCTACCGACAACTGGATAAAAAGGAACCCATAGCCGATGCGCTGCGGGCGGCGCAGCTCCGCCTGATCCGGGAGGGGTATCCGCCATATGTATGGGCGGCGTTCGCCCTGACTGGAAAATACTGACGGCTTCATAAAAAGTCCGGATGCTGCGTTGCGCTTCATCCTTCGTCACTGCGGCGTACGACAAAGTGCGCCTCATTCCTCGGACCTTGCGCGCCTTGCCTGCGGAACTTTTTACGAAGCCGCCCGAGTTTAAGTTTATTGCTACTTATTATGAGGGTGTCAAAACTGAGGACGGTTGCAATATAAGCCCATAAGTCGAGAAAGGAGAACCATGGCCATCGAGAATTTACTGGTCACCGGGGGGTGCGGTTTTATCGGAAGCAACTTCATCCGCCATCTGCTTGTGAAGGAGGACTTCCAGGGGAGGATCATCAACGCCGACAGCCTGACATACGCCGGGAATCCCGAAAATCTGAGCGGCATCCCGGAGCGGTATCCCGGGCGGTATTTTTTTGAAAAGGCCGACGTATGCGACTTGCCCGCAATCGAGTCCATATTTACCCACTATGGGATCGACGCCGTCTGCCATTTTGCCGCCGAGTCCCATGTGGACCGTTCCATAAAACGGCCGGACAGTTTCATTCAGACCAATATTATCGGGACATTCAACCTGCTCGAAGCGGCAAGGGCCGCCGGCAGCCGTTTCCGGCTTTTCCACCATATCAGCACCGATGAGGTTTATGGAAGCCTCGGACCGGAGGGATATTTCACGGAGGAGACCCCCTACCGTCCGAACAGCCCCTACTCCGCTTCCAAGGCGTCGTCCGATCACCTTGTCCGGGCCTACCATGAAACCTATGGCATTCCGACCACGATTTCCAACTGTTCGAACAATTACGGCCCCTGCCAGTTTCCCGAGAAACTCATTCCCCTGGTCGTCCTCAACGCCCTGGAGGGAAAACCCCTGCCCGTTTACGGAGACGGAAAAAATGTGCGCGACTGGCTTTACGTTACAGACCACTGCGAGGCAATCCGGACGATCATGGAAAAGGGGCTGCGGGGGGAGACCTACAACATCGGCGGCCGTGCGGAGATGGAAAACATTTCCATCGTGGAGATGATCTGCGATCTGGTGGATGAACTCGCGCCTGCGGGAGCGACACGACGGCGTCTGATCACCTATGTAAAGGATCGTCCCGGACATGACCGGCGCTACGCGATCGACTTTGCGAAGTTGCACGGAGAGCTGGGCTGGTCTCCCGCGGAATCTTTTGCCTCGGGCCTCAGGAAGACGGTCGTCTGGTATCTTGAGAACCGGGGCTGGAGCGAACGAATCCGCAGCGGGGCTTATCAGGCCTGGATCCGGGAGCATTATGGAGCGTAGCCGGTGTTATGCCCCCGTCAGAAAGCAAACAGATTTTCTTTAAAAAGCTTGAGACAGGCATCAACGACCGTCTCGTCATAAATACTTCCCCGCTGATCGGAGATCTCCTCAAGGGCCTTTTCGATCCCAAACGCTGGTCGGTAGGGTCGATGAGATGCCATGGATTCGACCACATCCGCAACAGCCAGGATCCGTGCCTCCAGAAGAATATTCTGCCCTCTCATGCCGGCGGGGTATCCGGAGCCGTCCATCCGTTCATGATGCTGCACGACGATTTGAGAGATGGGGTAGGGAAACTGGATGGATTTCAGGATATCGTATCCGACTTCCGGATGAATCCGGATCATGCGGATCTCAATCGGACTGAGCTTGCCGGGTTTGCTCAGAATATCCGCGGGGACGTTGATCTTGCCGACGTCGTGGAGCGTGGCGGCGATATGGATTGACTCAATCAATTCTCCGGAAAGTCCCATCTCTTCGGCAATGGCTGTGGCCAGCCTTGCGACCCGTTCCTGATGCCCCGACGTGAAGGGATCGCGGGATTCCACGATCTTGGAGATGGCCTTTATGGTGCTGTCCATGGCATTTTTAAGTTGTTCATAGCTGCTCTGAATCTTGGCCTCGTAGAGCTTGAGATCGGTCACATCCTTGAGCGTTCCCACCACCCCAATCACACGGCCCTCCGCATCAAGGTGCGGGGCGCCGCTGATGCTGAAAAAGCGGTCCGATCCGTCTTTGTGGAGAAGTACGCCGATGCCGCCTTGGATCGTTCCTGCTTTCCCCCGGACATATTTAAGCATGTCGATATAGAGAGGCAAGTCTTCTTTTCGAACAAAGTCGGCGACATGCCTTCCAAGGACGTCTTCGACACGGTGGCCCAAAATCTTTTCCCATGCCGGGTTGACGTAAGTGAAAGCGCCGCTTGTATCGACCAGATAGATGATATCCGGGGCGGTTTCGCTGAGGGAACGGAATCTTTTTTCACTCTCCGTGACTTTCCGGTAGGCCATGGCGTTGTTGATGCTGATCGCGACCTGGGGGGCGATCCCCATCAGGAGGCTCATGTCGCTTTGGCTGAAAAGCCGCTTGGAGCGGATGTTGTCCACGACGAGAACCCCCAGGGATTCCCCCTTAAAGACGATGGGAACGCAGATGAAGGAATGGGTGCCCATCCTTTTGGCAAATTCGACGCTTCGCGGAGAGAAGTCCTTTTCGATCTCACTGACATCGTTGATCAGAAAGGGGATCTGTTTTCGGAAGGAGATGACGAGGGGGCCGCGGGAGTTGGGGTTATCGAGATGGAATTCGAAATTCTTGAGATAATCAAGATGCTCCGGATTATACCCATAGCCGGCGGTGTAAATCAGGCGTGTTCGTTCCGGGTTTGTCAGCATGATCATGCCGCGGTCGAAATCAAGACGCTTCTCCAACGCCTCCACAACAAAATCCAGCAGCGGGTTGATATCGAGAATCATGGAGGTGGCCTGTCCGATCTCCTGGACGAGGAGGGTGTTGTTATAGCTGACATTGATCTGGTCCAAAAGACGGCTGGCCGCATCCCCCTGATTGCTGATGTTGGTGAACAACTCTCTCTTTTCCAGGTGTTCGGTATAGAGCGCAAGGCTCATGACCGCCAGGATACAGGATAAAACAAGGGTATCCCAGATGTCTGATGGTAAAAACTTCAAGAACAGAATGCAGGCGAGGAGGCTGAAGACAAAAGAATAATTACGGATCCGTTTCCAGAAAAAGGTGCGCGTCTTCTCCCAGGAGACGACATACTCACAGCAGTCCCCCCCCTTATGGATACAAACAGGGTGTTCTACTTCGGCATATTTCCCTGTGAAGGTTTTCGCCACTGCCTCCAACGCGCCAAGACGGTAACGGCATTGATAGGGTTTTTCAATGACGTTTGGCATCAGGGTAGCCATTACCCGCATCTTATTTTTCCCGAGGGAATGGGTTTTTAAGACAGTCGCACGACTGACACTGGCATTGAGCTTTGCCGCGGCGGCATAAGCCGTATCCGGATTAATGAACCCCAGAAGATATTGTCTCGCTGCTCCGGAAGCTTGCGAGTTAACTACAAAACGCCCCACTGTTTTGGAGATGTCGGGATCGCCGGTTTTTGATGCAAGCATCTCTTGAAAACGATCGACTTGCCTTTGCGACAGCCAGTGACCCTCATCATCCAATTGATATATTTCAATATCCGCGTACCCCAAGAGGGAGCCGATATCGATGGCCGGATAGTATTTGTTCAGATACTCAACATAATTATTGATGATTCGGGTGTTATAAAGAGAGGAGTCGTTCATAGTTGACGCCGTCCCTTCCCGGGAGGCGGGATGAAAAACCTTGGGCGCAGTCTTATTATCTTCCATAACATCCTCCCCATCGCGGAGTTGATGCGCTATCGGCTGTCAGCATGCACCCGGTGTCCCGGTTACGAGAACGCGCAACTCACTCCACAGACGATCGATTTCCAGCGCGGGGGCGCTAGACATTTCCGCCTTGCGCAGTGAAAGACGCAAGTGCGACAGTCGCTTCAACGTCTCGGCATCGAGAACTGCGAGCTCTTCAATGCCATAGAAAGGATACGCGTTCTCGATGCGCAGCAATAACCCCCGAGCGTGTATCGCAGCCTGTTTGGAATCCATGGTCGAGTGCCGCCATTCAGAGAGGTAACCGGACAGCCCAAATTCCGCCCGGCTTTCCGGGGCATATATCGGAGATAACGGCGCAAGCACAAAAGGGAACACCATAATGAAGTTTGCTGCAGGGCCATCATGTTTGAACTGGTTGATCAGCCGTACGGTATTGTTTATCGTTTCGTCGGTTTCGCCCGGGAAACCGACAATAAAATACAATTGCGAGAAGATGCCGTGGGTATTCAAGAGTTCGACGGCCTCCAGGTAGTTGTCCGGATCTTCTTTTTTATTCATTGCCGCAAGCATCTTCGCATCACCGGACTCCATGCCTATTTGAGCCAGCAAACAGCCGGACTCCTTAAGCAGAGAGACATTGTCGCGTGTAATGGAGTTGGCGCGGATGAAGGATGTCCATTTCATGCCGCCACCCTGCTTGATGATGGTTTCGCAGAACAGTTCGAGGTTCTTCCTGTTGAGGAACAAGTTGTCATCCGTAAATCGCACCATTTGGACCTGCCCGCTGGCTGACAGCGAGGCCAATTCGGCTGCGAGGACATCGTGAGGCTTGATTAGAAAATTGCGATGAGTCACGAAATTGCAGTATCTGCATCGATAAGGACAACCGCGAGAGCCTCGCACGGGGTAAATGGGATAGAGGTAGCGGGAGGGAACCTGCGGCCAGTCGACTAAATCGGCTGAAAAGTCATTGTTCTCGGCTTCACGCGTTGTCAAAGCGATGTCGCTGCCCTGGTAGAAGGCCAGATTCGGCACAGTCGAAGGATCCTCACCGGCGGCCAGCGCGTTGATGAGCCTGACAAAACTGGCTTCGCCCTGCTCCTCGACGACAAAGAAATCGATATCTTCATTGTACCGCGGTTCCTCATTGATGAAGAAGTAATCCCTGCGGCAGGGTTCAAGATGGTAATCCGTACCTTTTTTGAGATGGAGCAAGTAGCTATTGTATACGAGCGGCCCTCCCACGACTATCTTTGCATGCGGGGCATGCCGTCTGATGATTTCCGTGACACGCCTGACCGCGCGAATGCTGATCAGGAAGGATGTTGATATGGCCACCACATCCGGGAGAGACCGGGCAGCCTCTTCGAATATCTCCTCTTCCACATCGAGAAAATTTATGAGGGTGCATTCATGCCCCTCTTTCCGAACGCAGTTGTATAGATGGATACCGGCGCGATATGGCGTACTGTAGTCACGCAACGAGGCATCGGCGGACGGACACCCGAAGTGTGAGCGAAGGTTTCCGTATGTCATGACCGCGCCTTCCTTCGTCAACACATATTCATGTTTCAGGCTGAACTGATCACCCATGGATTTCGAGAAACCTGCGATGACAATGACATGCATGGATTACTCCCGGAAAACTGTTAAGAATTTTATCCCTCAGGTCGAACTATACCGCTTGAGAGTGGGGCTCTGCCGGCATCACGTCATCTCGCGTCCGAACATGGCCACTATTCTGCCGAATAAAATTTAAAATTTCAACAGCAACTTCCTCCGGCCTTTCAAACTGTATGGCGTGGCCGCTCTCCAGAGAGACCAGCCGGTTATGATTGGAGCCGGAAAAGAGATGGCCGATGAATTGAAGAACCTTGTTGTTGTCCACGATCCGATCGTTGTTTGCCATTATCGCAAGCACCGGAAGATGATTCTGAAGCATTGCCAACCAGGAAAGCTCCTGAATCTCGTCCATGATGTTCACGGATTTAAAAGTGGTCATCGTTGTCTTTAATTCATCCTTATCTATAAAATCGAGCCATTCGTCGACCAGGGTGAAATCGGTTGCCTCCATGGGGATTGGGATGCAGGCATGGTTCCGATCAGGCTTCAGATTGAATTCGGAAATCATTTTTAATATGATTTTCTCTGAGATGCTTATGACGGATCTGAACCGCTCATTCCAGAAAAAACCCGGGGTCAGCAGGATGAGGCTGGAAAGGGTGTTCCCAAGTCTGGTTGCCGCTACAGAGGCATACTGGGCCCCCTGACACCAGCCCGCAAGATGAACCCGATCAAATGATCTTTTCAGGAACTCAGCATGTTTTACAACATCCTCAATTCCGGAGTGGACGGTGCCCAAATCCCCCCGCATCTCATTTAAGCCGCAACCCCGCCGGTCGGGCGCCACTACGGTAATGTCCTGTGATAGCGAACGCAACC
>JAHFBU010000057.1 GCA_023249795.1 Syntrophaceae bacterium | reverse complement strand
CCTGGACCCGCTCAAAGACCCCGTCCCAGTTTCCGGGGTCGGACTGCCTGAACAGCCTCATCGTCGGATACCACGGACTGTCATCACGACCCAAAAGCCAGCGCCAGTCCGGTGAAAACGGCAGCAGCACCCAGACCGGAACCCCAAGGGCTCCGGCCAGGTGCGCCGGGGCCGAATCCACGGTTACCACCAGATCGAGTTGGGTCATGATCCCGGCCGACTCCCCGAAGTCCCCGATCACCCCGCCCAGATCCCGGACCCGGTCGCCGCCGGCCACGGTCAGCCGGTCATCGGCCCGCTCGCCCTTCTGAAGGCTGTACAGGGTCACCCCGGGTAAAGCAGCCAGGGGCAGAAACCGGGTAAAATCGACGGACCTGTTCCGGGCATTTTTGTGCGTGGGCCTGCCGGCCCACATAATCCCAACGGAAAGCCTTGTGCCCTCCGGTTTGCGAACTGAGAACCCGGCCTCCGGCGGCGCGGAGAGATAAGGACAGGCGGAGGGGATGGTTTCAAGGGTTGTTCCGGCGACCCGGGGAATGCTCAAGAGCGGGATATGGAAGTCAAAGTCCGGAAGCGGTCCGCCCTTGGCCACAATCCGATTTACACCCTCCCGGTCCCTAAGCAGGCTCGTCAGTTCGGACGGACACTCCAGGACGACGTTGGCCCGGCTTGCGCGGGCCACGAACGGAAGATAACGCGCGAACTGAATGGTGTCCCCAAACCCCTGTTCGGCATGAACGAGCAGGGTTTTGCCTTCGATCAGCGAACCGTCCCAGACAGGTTGACGGAAGTGCCAGGTTTTCATCCCCTGACACTTCCACCTGCAATCGTATTCCTTGAATCCGTGGCTCAGATCCCCTTTGAGCAGATACGCCAGAGCACGATTCCAGGCGAACTCAGTCTTTTCGGGTTTTACGTCCAGGGCTCTATCGAAAAAAACGATGGCCTCGTCAAGCTGCCCCAGATCGTTCAACACGACGCCCATGCTGTGAAGGGCTTCGGCGGAATCCGGTTTGATCTCCAGCGCCCGGCGACATTTGGCTTCGGCCTCCGCAAGCCGACTTTGCTTCTGGAGTGTGGCGCCCAGGTTGATATGCGCTTCGGCGGAATCCGGCTTGATCGCGAGCGCCTGACGACAACTGACTTCGGCCTCCAAGAGCCGGCCCTGCTCCTTGAGGGTGGCGCCCAGGTTGCTATGCGCTTCGGCGTAATCCGGTTTGATTTCCAGTGCCCGGCGATAGCTTGCCTCGGCTTCCGTGAGATGGCCCTGTTCCTTGAGGATGGCACCCATGCTGTTATGCGCTTCGGTAAAATCCGGTTTGATCTCCAGCGCCCTGCGACAACTGACTTCCGCGTCCGCAATCCGACCTTGCTCCTGGAGGGTATTTCCCAAGCTGCCATATGCCTCGGCATAATCCGGATTGATCTCCAGCGCCCGGCGACAACTGGCCTCGGCCTCGGCAAGCCGGCCCTGTTCCCGGAGGGTATTGCCCAGGTTGCTGAAAGCTTCGGCATAGTCCGGCCTGATCGCGAGTGCCCGGCGATAGTTGATTTCGGCCTCCGCGATCCGTCCCTGATCCTGGAGGATGTTGCCCAGGTTGTTATGCGCTTCGGCAAAATCCGGCTTGATCGTGAGCGCCCGGCGACAGATGTCTTCGGCCTCCATGAACCGGCCCTGCTCCTTGAGGACAACGCCCAGGTTGCTGTAAGCTTCGGCATAATCCGGTCTGATCGTGAGCGCCCGGCGATAGTTGATTTCGGCCTCGGATAGCCGGCCTTGCTCCTTGAGGGCGTTGCCCAGGTTGCTATACGCTTCAGCGTAATCCGGCTTGATCGTGAGCGCCCGTCGGTAACAGGCTTCGGCCTCCATAAACCGGCGCTGCTCCTGGAGGCTGTTGCCAAAGTTGCTGTGCGCCTCGGGGTCTCCCGGCAAAAGTTCCGCCGCTTTTTGCATGGGTTCCAGCGCTTCCGTACTTCTCCCCTGTAATTTGAGCGCCACCCCCAGCGCCTTCCAGCCGATCCCGTTTTGAGCAAAACGTTCCGCCAGCCGCCGTCCGAGGGTCTCCGCCTCGGCGTATCGCCCCTGGTTAAACAAGGCAGCAAGCGTGACTTTATCCGACACCAGCCCCTCCAAACGCCCCGTCAGGGCATCCACCTCCCCCGACGGCAATCCCCGCTGCCGGCCGAGCGCCAGCAAGGTCTGTGCAATCTCCGTCTGGCCGGTCTGAATCAAGGCATCGATGTAACTGAGCCAGTATTGCTCCTGATTCGGGTTCGCTTCCACCGCCGCTTTGAAGAAGGGCAGCGCCGCAGCGGGCTGCTTCATCTGCACCGCAAGCACTCCCAGATTGTGGTTCGCATCGGGATGCCGCGGCTCCACCCGCAGAATGGCCCGGTAGAGGCGCTCGGCCTCCGGCAGCCGGCCGGCCTTGTGGTCAGTGACCGCCTGTTGGAGAGACCGGTCCTGCGTCAGAGCAGGTCGTTTTTGTCGGGATTCCTTCATGGCATACCGTTTAAGCAAACGTTATTTCTGGACAAACCAACTCAATACCGATTTGAGCCTCTCGTATCATGAAATGGCCAGGGTGTCCATGCGTATGGCAGGAGATTTGAAAATTTGACTTCCGAAGGTTCATCAATACATTACGCGAAACGATATCAAAGTTCGGGAAGGAAGGACGCAATGAAGAATATACTTATCTATGTCGCAGCACTGCTGTTGGCGTTAACACTTGAGACGGGCGACGCCGCCCAGAGGGAGGTGAAAAAGAGCATGGACCAGGCGAATGTAAAAACAAGTATCGCCACCTTGGCCGGAGGTTGCTTCTGGTGTGTGGAGTCGGACCTGGAAGGATTGCCGGGGGTGCTTAAGGTCGTTTCGGGCTATACGGGCGGAACGGGGGCGAACCCCACCTATGAAGACTACGGCAAGAAGGGGTACGTCGAGGCCGTGCAGGTTTTCTACGATCCGGCAAAGGTCACATATGAAAAGATTCTCGACACGTTCTTTCGACACATCGATCCGACCGATGCGGGGGGACAGTTCGCGGACCGGGGCGCCTATTACCGGAGCGTCATTTTCTATCACGATGAGGAGCAGAAGCGGCTTGCCGAGAAATCACGGGCAGAACTCGGAAAATCCGGACGTTTCGACAAGCCGATCGCGACCGAGATCCTGAAATTTACGAAATTCTACGAGGCAGAGGAGTACCATCAGGATTACCACAAGAAGAATCCGCTCAATTACGGCTTTTACCGTCAGGGATCAGGGCGCGACACGTTCCTGGAGAAGGTCTGGAAACGGGAGTCTTGTCCCCTGCCGCCCCCTGCCGGAAAGGTGTCCAAGAAGCCTGCAGAGTCAGATCTGCGGAAGAAGCTGACGCCCCTCCAGTACGAGGTCACGCGGGAGGATGGCACCGAACCGGCCTTTCAAAACGAATACTGGAACAACAAGAAAGAGGGAATCTATGTGGACATCGCCTCGGGCGAGCCCCTCTTCAGCTCGCTTGACAAGTACGATTCCGGCACGGGATGGCCCAGTTTCACCCGGCCGCTCGAACCGGGAAACATCGTGAAGAAAGAGGACCGCAGCCTGTTCACGAGCCGCACCGAGGTCCGGAGCCAAGCCGGCGATTCTCACCTCGGCCACGTCTTTCCTGACGGTCCGGCGCCGACCGGCCTCCGCTACTGCATGAACTCCGCGGCGATGCGGTTTATTCCCAAAGAGGATCTGGAGAAAGAGGGCTACGGCCGGTACCTGAAGCTGTTCGAGAAAAAGAAGCCTTAATCCGGCGCTGTCCGGGCCGCGCCGGCGAGATCCTGATGGAGGTCTGAGATGGCCGGAGAGGAAAATGAACAAACGGGGAAATGGCCGGTCCACGGTTGGATCGGCCTTGCCCTGATCACCCTCTTCTGGACCCTGAACTGGTCGCTGACCGGAACGCGGTCCCAATGGGGTTTCTTTCCCCTCTGGCTCGGTTACAGCCTCACCGCGGACGCCCTTGTCTTTTGGCGGAAGGGTCACTCCCTCCTGACCCGGACGCCGGGCATCTGGGTGAGTCTTTTCCTGTTATCCGCCCCGGCCTGGTGGCTCTTCGAACTGATCAACCTCCGGACGCAGAACTGGATCTACCTCGGGGAGGAGGAATTCTCGACCTTTGAATACGCGGCGTTTTGCACGCTCAGCTTTTCCACGGTGATGCCCGCCGTCTTCGGCACGGCGGAGTGGGTGGGAACCTGGAAACGGGTGCGCCGACTCGGCCCCGGCCTGGCCGTCCTAAAGACGCCCACCTTTCTGAGCGGTCTTTTTGCCGCCGGCGTAATTATGCTGCTGCTCGTTCTCGCACAACCGGAGATCTTCTTCCCGCTGGTCTGGGTTTCCATTTACTGCATCCTCGAACCCCTGAACGCATGGCTGGGAAACCGCTCGCTCCTGGACGACCTCGCGCGGGGTGACTGGCGACCGATAATCGCCCTCTCTGTCGGATGCCTCATCTGCGGCTTCTTCTGGGAGATGTGGAATTTCTATTCCTGGCCGAAGTGGATCTACCGGATCCCGTACGCCAATTTTTTTCATCTCTTCGAGATGCCGCTCGCGGGCTACCTGGGCTACATCCCCTTCTCGCTCGAACTCTTCGCCCTCTATCATTTCGTTGCAGGGTTCATCATGAGCGAAAAGGCGCAAAGCCACATCCTCCGGCAACGGCTCTGAAAGCCTGGAGATTACTCTCGGCCTTGACATGATCCGAACAAGTGGGTTAGTGTCGCCCACACTTTTAAGGAGAGACACATGGGGTTATTGAAGGGATCTGTCACGTTTTCACGCTATCGCATCGTCGGCGCCCCGCCGGACCATTTTCCCGAATTCTTCAACGAACGGATCCGGCGCTTCGCCTTCCAGAACGTCTGGCGCACATCGGACGAAAAAGCGGCGGGCTGGACCTCTTTGGAAGACGGCCTCGACACCGATTTCCCCTATGCCTCCTACGCCCAGGGGAAGTACATGCTCTTTTCGCTGCGCATCGACCGGAAGGCGGTCGCCCCTTCCCTGCTCCGTCTCCGTATTCAGGAAACGGAGAGAAAACAGCTCACCGAAAGCGGACAGAAGAAGCTCTACCGTGAACAGCGCGAGGCGATCAAGGAGTCGGTCAGGCTCGACCTGCTCGGGAAAACCCTCCCCGTCCCCGCCTTTCATGAGATCTGCTGGTCCGTCCCGGACAATGTCGTCACCTTCTGCTGTCTGTCGGACAAAGTGGTCGGCGAACTCCAGGAGATTTTCAAGGAATCTTTTTCGCTCGGCCTTTGCCCTTATGCGCCGTGGAATGTAGAAGGAGCGGGCACGGATGTCTCTCTCCCGTCCCTCCCGCCCGGGATCGATCCGTTGACCGTCGGCCGGGAATTCCTCACCTGGCTCTGGTTCAAAAGCGAGGAGAGAAACGGGACGGTCCGGATTCCCGGCGGCGAATGCGAGGTCTTATTTGTCCGGCGCCTCGTCCTGGAGGCGGGCGAGGGGGAATACGCCGAAACCATTGTATGCCAGGGGCTTCATGCCGACCTCAAGGAGGGCAAGGAGGCCCTGCGCCAAGGGAAGAAGATCAGCGCGGCGCGGATTCACATGGCCCTCGATAAGGCGGAGTGGGAATTCACCTTCAAGGCGGACCGCTTCCATTTCCAGTCCATGAAGCTGCCGACTGCCTCGGAAAGCGATGGGGACGAGACGGACAGGGAAGGACAAATCCTGGAGAGGATCTACCTTATCGAAAAGGCGGCGGGGATGATGGATCAACTGTTCCGGTCGTTTTTGGATTTACGTCTGTCCACGTGGGAGGATGAACTGGCGCGCATGCAGCGGTGGATTGCGCAGTGAAGGTTGACGGATCGACAACACGGCCGAGCAGATCAATCTGATGGGCAATCAGGACAAGTTCGCATCGTTCGATCTGGGAATGGCGGATGCCGATCCAGCGGGCAAATCGGTCAGGGTCCAAACGGGGATGGCCCTTCAGGGAGGACTCGATAAGGTTGACGATGAAATGGAGGAAATAGGTCTCATCCCCGTGATAGCCGCCGCCCACCGGAAAGATCACCCAGTCGGAACTCCCGGCGGCAAGGATCTCCACCCCCTCTTCGCGGAGCCGGGTCAGGAGACGACGGCCTGTTCGGCTGTCGCCGGAAGGCCGCCCGTCGATGACGCGGCTGTCCATGCTCTGGTGGTAGAGGGCAAGGATTTCCCGGTCGAAATCGGTGTCGATGGGCGGTTCCAGGATGGTCAGCCCGTCGAAATTCATGGTCAGGCTGAGCAGGCCGCCGGGTCTCATCAGTGAGATCAACCCGGGTAGGATGCGGGGTACGTCGAACAAGTCCAGAAAGGCATGAGCGATCAGGAGATCCCGGTTGCGTCTCCCCCGTTCCCGTTCGATGAGTCGGTGCAGATCAATGGTCTCGAAACGGATGGAGATGCGCCCCCCGTTCCGTTCGAGGCAAAACGCGGAAGCAATATCCTCCCCGAGGACAAAGCCATGATCACGAGCCCAAAGCGGGACAAGACGAACCGCTTCGTCGATATGGCCGGTCTCCAGGTCGATTGCCTCATAACGGGCATTCTTCAGGATACCCCACACAGCCAGCCGTTCCAACATGGTCCCTATACCTGCCCCGACCTCCAGGACGTCAGGCGGAAGACCGTTACCGGAATTCGTCAGGTGTGTTGCCAGGCTCTGCAGGACATGCCTGTTCAGGGCGCGGTCATCCGCCCCTTTCTTTGCCGCCAGATATCGGATATAAGGATACTCATCCGGTATGGCCATGGGCACACACCCTCCCTTCCTTGCAGTGGCCTTTCTTCAGCCTGATCGCCTCCCACAGAAATTCCTCGATCCGCGCCATGCTCTCCGGCCACGTCGGATGGCTCCGGGATCGTTCCCAGGCCGCCAGGCTCATCTCCAAGAGCAGCTTCCTGTCCCCGGCCAGCCTGCCGATGGCTTCCCTCAGTGCGCCGACGTCACCCGGAGAGATCAGAAATCCCTCGCGGCCGTTACCAACAAATTCCGGAACCGCTCCCGCCGTTGAAGCGACGACCGGCTCTCCGAACCCCATTGCCTCGAGATAGACGATGCCAAAGCCTTCATAAAACGAAGGAACGGCCAGGCAATGGCAGCTTTCGAGGAGACGGACCAGTCGCTCAGGCGGGACCGCATCCAGCAGTTGCACCCGATCTTCCAGTCCGGCCCCGGCGATGAGCCGCTTGATCCGCCTGCCATACCCTGCGTCCATGGCGAGGCTCCCCGCGACGGTCAGTTGCCAGCTCTCGCGAGACAGGCCACTCAGGGCCAGAATCAGGGTATGAAGCCCCTTCCGGGGGATTACGTTGCCTGTAAAAAGGATTCTGAGCGGGCCGGGCCGTTGGCATCGCTCGACAATCCTTTCAGCGGAGATGCGGGAACCCATGTGATCGCCTCCCGGATGGGCCACCACGGAGGGGGAATCTTTTCCCAGGAGATCCCGGACGGCGGCGCGGGTCGTTTCGCTGTTAAAGATGAAGCCGTCGGCGGTCTCAAGGTAGCGCTTCTCCAGACGGCGATAGAAACGGTTCAGCCAGGCGGGCCGTGCCTCGGAGCTCCGCAAGTGATGCACGATCGCGATGATCGGTCCCCTCAGTATTTTTTGCAGCCTGCGGTTTGTGTAGAATAGGGAGGGATGATTCAGTTCATCCTGAAGCAGGAGATCGGGCGCCATCTCTTCCACCACCCTTGGCAGTGTCCCCGACAAGTTGTCGGTCAGATGGCGCCAATAGTTCCTCAGGGGGAGAGAAAAGATCTCCACCCTTGCCCCCTGCTTCCGGAGGTGATCCACCAGGAGACGGTCATAAAGATAGCCGCCTGAGACAAGGTCCAGGCTTCCGTAGATAATGAGGCCGACATTCATGGAAGTTCCCGGCGGCAGACGGCCCAGGCGCTCGCGCTTTCGAAGACCTTGACGGAGACGGCCGACAAGGCCGGGGTGGCCATATCCGCAAGAACCGACCGGCAGAAGATCTCCGCCAGCCTTTCCATACTGGGGTTGAGGCCGATCAATTCGGGGAGATCGTTGAGGGTCTGCCCTGCGATCCTGGCCAGGGCCGCATCCAGAGAGACCTCGATTGCCGTGAGGTCGACAAGGTAGCCGTGCTCATCCAGCCGCGTCCCTTCGAGGCTCATCTCCACCTGGTAATGATGCGTGTGCAACTCGTTCTCCCCGCCCCAATCGCCTCCGATCAGGCGATGCCGGGCCTCAAAATTCCGCAGTAATGCGACCTTGTATATCATCTTGACGTCCCCTTCCATAGGTGTCGATTCGTATCTGTTGTTCCCCTCCCCTCAACCTCGCCTCCCGGGGGAGGGAGGCATGGTCTGACTTGCAAAACCGCCTTGGGCGGTTTGGTATGAAAGGGTCTTCGGGAACCTGCGTGCGGCATCCCTGTCAATAGGTCAGGATAACCTGCACAAAGCGCCCGGGGTCCCGGTCCAGAGAGGCATAGGCCTCCCCGGCCCGCTCGAACGGATAACGGTGCGTCACGTAACGAAGGGGATCGACCTTCCTGAGAAGCGACCAAGCCGTCTCCAGGCGCCTGGATTTCGTCCAGCGGCCCGTCAGCTCCGGACTGATGCTGCTCACCTGGCTGCTGATCAGCCGAATGCGGCTGCGATGGAACCGGCCTCCGAGGCTGAGAGGAAC
>JAHFBU010000297.1 GCA_023249795.1 Syntrophaceae bacterium | reverse complement strand
GGTTTCCAGCGCCCGGCCGACGGCGGGAATAGATCGGAGAAAATCATATCCCTGATGGCGCCTTACCGGGACCGGTTCGTCGTCACCTTCTTCGGGACCTTCGGTTTTTACCACACTCCCGAAATTCTCGTCCGATGCGCCGAGCGGCTGCGCGATACCGGCATCCATTTCGTCATTGCCGGAGACGGGGAGGCCATGCCGGAGATCAAGGCGCGGGCCGCCCGCCTCGCCAACGTTACCCTCACCGGATGGTTGAACCAGGAGGAGATCGCCACGTTGCTGGCCTGTTCCCATGCGGGTGTCTGTCCGACGCCGCGGCCGGCGGACTTTTTCCCGAACAAGGCCTTTGTCTATCTCTCCGCCGGGCTTCCGATCATCTCCGCCTTTCGGGGGGATCTGGCGCGGTTCATCGCGGAGCACGAAATCGGTTTCAACTATCCGCCGGACGACGATGCCGCCCTCACGGAGTGCATTCGGAAACTCCACCGTTCGCCGGACCTTCGGAAGCGGATGTCGGAAAAAGCGCTTCAGGTTTACGACACGCAGCTCGATGCCGGGAAGATCTACGCCGATTATACCCGGCATATCGAATGCGTGGCCGACGGGAAAGGTGCAAAACGATGACCAAACGGGTCTTCGACATCCTGGCGGCGGGAACGGGGCTCCTGCTTCTTGCGCCATTGCTGATCTACGTCGCCTGGAGAATCAGGCGGGAAGACGGCGGCCCTGTCTTTTACCGGGGCGAGCGGGTCGGGCTTCTCGGCCGGACGTTCCGGATCTTCAAGTTCCGGACGATGGTTGTCGATGCGGAGCGCAAAGGGGGTGCGTCCACCGCGGATGACGACCCCCGGATCACACGAATCGGCCTGCGGCTCAGAAAATACAAACTGGATGAACTCCCGCAGTTGATCAATGTCCTGACCGGTGATATGAGTCTGGTGGGCCCCCGGCCCGAGGTCCGGCATTACACCGATCTCTATACGGATCAGGAGAAGGCGATTCTCACCGTCCGGCCAGGAATCACCGATTGGGCGTCCATCTGGAACGCCGACGAGGGGGCGATCCTGGCGGGTGCGGCGGATCCGGAGAGGGCCTACATGGAACTGATCCGCCCGACGAAGCTGAAACTGCAGCTACGCTATGTCCGCGAGAGGTCCTTATTGACGGACTTGCGGATCCTGTTCCTGACGGCGGTTGCAGTATTCAGGCCGGAAAGCGCGGCGGTGGAGGAGATCCGCCGGCAGCAAACATGATGGCCTCATAAAAAATTGTCATACCCGCGAAAGCGGGTATCCATCGTGAAGTTGTCACCCCGGCGGAAGCCGGGGTCCAGGGGTTTAAAGACCGCCGGGAATTCCTGGATTCCGGCTTTCGCCGGAATGACATCCATTTAATGTTAGGCCGTTCGTCCTGTTTTTGTAGTAATGACAAAATGGAAGAGATTAGACGACAGGAAACCATAAAGGGAAAACAGTGATGGCCCGATTTTCCGCAACGCTGAAAAAGCGGCTCTACCGGTCGATGCTCCGGATCAGGATCTGCGAGGAGAGTCTCGTGGAACCGATCCTGTCGGGTGAGGTGCGCTGTCCGGTGCACCTCTACACCGGCGAGGAGGCGGTCGCCGCGGGGATCTGCGCCGCCCTTTCCGCGGAGGATTACCTTTTCGGCTCCCACCGTTCCCATGGCCATTACCTGGCCAAGGGGGGAGACCTGAAGGCCATGATGGCGGAGATCTACTGCAAGGAGGCGGGCTGTTCCCGAGGCAGGGGCGGATCGATGCACATCACCGCCCCCGAAGTCGGGATGCTCGGTTCGGCGCCGATCGTGGCGGGGACGATCTCGCTTGCCCTCGGCGCCGCTCTGGCGTCTCATATCCGCGGGGATGAAAGGGTCACGGTCAGCTTCTTCGGCGACGGCGCGACAGGCGAGGGGGTGCTCTATGAGGCGCTCAATTTCGCCGCCCTCCGGAAATTGCCGATCATCTTTGCCTGCGAAAACAATTTCTACTCGACCCATCTTCCGATCGGCGACTGTCGCCCCGGAACGAGCATCGCCGGAATCGGCAGGGCCTTCGGCATGCGGAGCGAATGCGTTGACGGCAACGATGTGCTCGCGGTCCACAACGCGGCAAAGAGGGCGGTCCGACGCTGCCGGTCCGGTCTTGGTCCGGTCTTTCTGGAGCTTCTCACCTATCGGATGCGAGGGCACGTGGGTCCCGACGACAACATTCAGGGGAGGCACCGGGACATCCGTCCCGATGCGGAAATCGTGGCTTGGAAGAAGAAGGACCCCATCCGCCTTTTTGAGAGGATTCTCCGCGCGGAGGGGGTATTGACCGG
>JAHFBU010000296.1 GCA_023249795.1 Syntrophaceae bacterium | reverse complement strand
GCCGTTCGCCGGGTCAGGGAAGCCGGTGTAAATCCGGCGCTGCCCCGCAACTGTGAGCGGAACGAAATCCGTATAATGCCACTGGTCCTTTTCTGGACCGGGAAGGCGCGGAGAGTAGGAGAGACCAGTGAGAATCGTGATCCTTTAGTGCGCTGGACATTTTTCGACCCTGCGCCCCTTGCTTCGCTGCAAGAACGAAACTCGCGCTGACGCGCTCGAACAGTCGTTCTTGCGGACGCTGCGCTGCGGGGGCAGGGATGCCCCGAAAAATCTCCAATGCTTGCTTTCAGGATCACAATTCCCCGGTAGCGCAGAAGTCTCTATGAATGAGCCGCAAGCCAGTATATCTGCCCGGTGGATGCATACACCGACTTTTCGAGAGGAAAAGTCCGGAGGAGAAACAATGAGAGGTCTGTCGAAGTTTCCGCAGTTATCTGTTTTTGCCTTGGTTTTGTTGAATGCGGCTGCATCCGCTTTTGCAGGGGCCCCGCCCGATGACATGGGCCGCAATGCGGTCCTGCAGGAGGTGGTCGTGACGGCCACACGCGATCAGGAGGAGATCCGCAAGGTGCCGGCGAATGTCACGGTCATCACGGAAAAGGAGATCCAGGATTCCGGCGCGACGAATCTGGTCGAGATCCTGGAACGGCAGGAGGGGATTCAATTCCGATCGTACAGCGGTCATGAACCCCTTTCCGTCATCGATCTGCGGGGGATGGGCGGCGACAGCCCCTATGGGAAGGTCCAGATCCAGCTCAACGGAAGAAGATTGAACAGGCCGGACATGGCCTCGGTCAACTGGTTTCAGGTTCCCCTGAGCCAGGTGGAACGGATCGAAATCGTCCGGGGGGCAGGCAGCGTCCTCTATGGCGATTCCGCCGTGGCCGGCGTCATCAATATCATTACGAGAAAAGGGGAGGGCAAGCCTACCTTCCAACTCTCCGCCGCCGCCGGAAGCTACGGGCTCCACGACGAGAAGGCGGCGGTGAGCGGTTCGGAAAAGAGGTGGTCCTATGCCGTCAGCGCGGAGAACTATTTTTCGCTCGGGTATCGGAGCCGGTCGGCGGTCTCCTCCCAGGGGGCGGGGCTGGATCTCTCCTATGACCTAAGCGACCATCTCGGTCTTTCCATGGGGGCCTCCTTCAACCGGACCCGGTATGAACTGCCCGGGGGGCTCACCGCGGCGGAAATGGCGGCGGATCGCCGGCAATATCAGCCCGCCAGACCGACCTATTGGACCTCCGCCAGTGCGGATGACGACGGGACGGACCGGCAGACGGAACTGCGTTTCGGGATCGATTCAATGCTGGGCGATTTCGGCCGTGCCGAAATCGGTTTTTCCGCCGGAATCAAGGATGCGGAGACCAATTACGTCTCCTGGAACTCTTTCAACAGCTATGCGATCCGCACCTATGCGGTGACCCCCAAATACATCCTGGAGAAGGGGATTTTCGGCCGCGCCAACAAGTTGACGGCCGGCGTTGATTATCTCCTCGAACCCTTCAGGATGGATCGGTACGCGGACCGGGAGAGAACCCGGAAACTCAGTGTGGTCGATCTGGAAAGGGAGTCCGCCGGATATTATCTGCGCGACGAATTCAATCTCACGGAACCCTTGATCGTGAGCGCCGGTTACCGATGGGAGGAGGCGACCATTCGGGGGAACAGTGTCACGCTTCCCGCCACGGTCGATTTTGATACGGAAAAAACGCACCGGGGGGATGCCTGCGAACTGGGACTGACCTGGCTGGTCGGCGAAAAATCCAAGGTGTTCACCAAGTACGCCACGGCCTACCGTTTGCCGTTCATCGACGAGCAGGCCTCATATTACGGCTGGGGGAACGGTTTTCTGGCCGATCTGGAAAAGGAGAGGGCCAGGACGGCGGAGATAGGAACCTCACTGACCCCTCTGAAGAACCTGACACTCGGCCTGACCCTCTTCCGGATCGACATGGAAAACGAGATTGCCTGGAACAGTGCAGCCAACCGGAATGAAAATCTCGACAGTACCCGCCACGAAGGGGCTGAGGGAACGTTTTCATGTCTCTGGGAAAAACGGTTCAAGCTCTACGGCAGCTATACCTATCACAAGGCCACGTTCGAGGCGGGTTCTTTCAACGGCAGGGAGTTGCCCCTGGTTCCCAATCGGATCGTCAGTCTGGGTGCGGAGTGGTATCTTCCGGGCGACTTCATCCTGCGGCCCGAGGCCCGCTTCGTCGGCGACGCCTATCTGAGCGGGGATAAGGACAACAACGGGGAGAAGCTTCCCGCTTATCAGGTTTACAACCTTCTTCTTTTCTATCGTCCCGAATGGAACCGCTGCAAGATCTCGGCTTTTG
>JAHFBU010000295.1:840-2351 GCA_023249795.1 Syntrophaceae bacterium | reverse complement strand
CCTTGGCCCCAAAGAGAATGGACGCCCCCCTGTCCTCTCCAATCCTGAGGGCTCTGGGCATCGTGTTGATGCAATGCATGCAGCGGGTACATTCCCTGTTGTCGATATCGAGCTTCTTCCCGTCCCATGCCATGCAACCGGTGGGGCAGAGATTGATCACCTCTTTGACGATATCGAAAGGACCCCAATCGCGGCTCGCATGCGCGCCCGCATCCGGCTTCAACTCACCACCGACATAAGCCTGCACGGCCTTCGCATCGATGCGGATGTCATCGCGCCAGGTCCTGATCACCGACATGTCCGACCTGGCGATGGAGGCTACGCAGCCGTTGGGGCAACCGTCGAACTTGAATTTGAACTTGTAAGGGAACGCCGGCCGGTGCAGTTCGTCCTGGTACGTCATGGTCAGATCACGGCATGCCTGCTGGGTGTCGTAGCAGGCAAATTCACAGCGGGCCTTCCCTATGCAGCAGTTTGGAGTCCTGAGGTTGGAACCTGAACCGCCAAGATCCGTATTGAGGTTATGGGTCAGCTCCCAGAAGGTCTCTTCCAACTGCGGTGTGGTCGTGCCCAGCAGGATGATATCACCGGTGGAACCATGCATGTTGGTTAGACCACTGCCCCTTCTTTCCCATAATTCGCAAAGCTTTTTCAAATATTCTGTTTTATAAAAATAACTGGACGGTTGGTTAACACGAATGGTGTGAAATTCTTTAGCCGCCGGAAACTGCTCCGGCTGATCGCAGTATCGACCGATAACACCGCCACCGTATCCGAAAACACCAACGATGCCGCCGTGCTTCCAATGACCCTCCCTGTCCTCATAGGACAGTTCCATAAGATCGAGGATATCATTGCAAACCTCTTTCGGTATCTGCAAATCAACATTGGTTTTCTCTCTCGCCGCGGCCTCCTGTTTGATATCGGAAACAAAACTTGGCCATTTCCCGCTTTCCAACTCATCAAGCATCGGAGTCTTACGCTTTGCCATCAAAATACCTCCCCTCTTTTATAGTAATCTGTTGGGATTTCCCCTTTCGGTTCATTCTTCCCTACGAAGGAGGAACCCACTGTCTTTGAAAGCTCTCGTCCGTATCCTTCAAGACATTACCGGCATTATTTCCGATATGCCTTCAATGCTTCACGAAACTCGGAGCTGACCTCGTAGCCATACTCCAAGGCTTTGTCACAATGATCAATCGCCTTTTCCGGCTCCCCCTTCTGGAGATATGCAATGGCCAGGTTATTGTGTGCAACAGCAAAAGCCGGCGCAATTTCAATGGCCTTTCCGCTGTGTGAGATGCACGCGTCGATCTCTCCCCGCATCAAACAGGCACTCCCCAAGGTGCTCAAGGCCTGGACGAACTTCGGATCCTTTTTAACGGCCACCTGAAGCATTTCAATCGCTTTTCCGACCTCGCCCATCTGCAGATAGGCAAACCCGATATTGCCATAGGGAACCGCATAATCAGCCCTGAAGGTAATCACCTTTTTACAAAGGTCGATGCCCT
>JAHFBU010000295.1:0-830 GCA_023249795.1 Syntrophaceae bacterium | reverse complement strand
CTCCATATCCCCTTTTTGAAAATATACCCCGCTTAAGTTGATGTACGCCTCCGCCATGTTAGGACTCTCAGCGATGGCTTCATTGAACTCGGTTATGGCCTCATCCCATTGACGCTGCTTGATCAGAGCGATCCCCAGGTTGTAATGAGTCATGGCGCAAGCAGGATTTTCCGCCAACCTTTTCCTGAGATCTGCCACATATCCTTCTGTGGAGATTTCTTCACTCATAGTCCATCCTTCTTGAGGAATTCCCGGTACCAGCAGGAGAAATCGTATATCCCTCTCCACCGGTCATCGCCGCCGGTAATCCCCATGCAGACCTCCCAAGCCCCTTGGCCATAAGCGTTACTGTATGCTTCGGAATCGCATGTCTGCATAAATCTTCTCATCAGTGACAAGGCCGTTTCTCTTTTCTGGGCCATCCTGATGTCCAACGGGTCCTTCGGCATGAGGAAGGGATCCCACTCTTCATACCCCTTATCAAGCACCCTCTTGCGGCCCCTCGCCGACATGGCATCGAAAACGGCCTTTTTTTTATTTTCCTCGTCGCGAGTAGGCGTGGCCACGGTAATCTATCCCCGCCTAAAGAGCCTTCGTACGAAGCTCTTTGCCGGCAACAGGGCTGTAAAGCTTCATAATGGCTACCTTCATGACATCCAGGGTCTTCATTGTCGCAATAAAGTTCATCAGGATATTCTCTGCCTGTTCCGGAAGTACGCAGGCGTTGGATGAATCGAAGACCAAATCCGGAAAACTTTTGGCAATCTTCTTTTGCTCTTTGCCGGTCATACCCACCTGGACGGCTTTCTTACCGTCGATGTCTTTGATCT
>JAHFBU010000056.1 GCA_023249795.1 Syntrophaceae bacterium | reverse complement strand
CACCCGGCGCGGTCTCATGGGGCGCCTTCTTGCGGTCGCAGGCGTGGCGGTGCTCAGCGGCTGTGAAAAGCTTTCGGAGACCGCCTGGTTTCCCAAGGTGCTGGGTTTGGGCGAAAAGGCTACGTATAAGATTCAAAGGCTGGTCGTTTCGCGTAAAGCGATGGCGCAGGAATTCACGGCAGACGACCTGTCGCCGCAATTCCGCAGCAACGGGACGGCCATGCCGGATAATCCGGCATACGAGGCGTTGGCGGCCAATGGATTCAGGGACTATCGCCTTGAGGTAGGGGGGCTGGTTGAACGACCCATGACGTTTTCGCTTGCCGACATTCGAAAGTTTCCCAGCCGTACCCAGATCACGCGACACGATTGCGTTGAGGGTTGGAGCGCGATAGGCAAGTGGAAGGGGGCGCGCCTTGGCGTACTGCTCGAAGCTGTGCATTTGAAACCCGATGCCCGTTACGTCGTCTTCCACTGCGCGGACCCGATGGAAGCGGACGGCAGCTCGCCCTATTACGAGAGCGTCGATCTGGAAGACGCCTTTCACCCGCAGACCATTCTCGCCTATGAACTCAACGATGAACCGTTGCCGATCCAGAACGGCGCGCCGCTACGGCTGAGGTTGGAGCGGCAGCTTGGCTACAAAATGGCGAAGTATGTCATGCGGCTTGAAATCGTCGAAGATATCTCGAAGGTAGCCGGCGGAAAAGGGGGATACTGGGAAGACCAGGGATACGAGTGGTATGCCGGCATCTGAGAAGTCCCGATAACGCGGAGGTCATTTTCAACAGGATTATTTCTTGAAACGGTATTTCAACAGCGTCCAAAGGGCGGAGAAACCGTGCCTCCACGAGATCTTCTTTCCCTCCGCATAACTTCTGCCGTAGTAGGAGATGGGGATTTCATAGACGCGCCATTGTTTGTTCTTGCAGATCTTGGCGGTCAGCTCCGGCTCGACGGAAAAATCATCGGATTCGATCCGGATGGTTTCGAGGACCTCCTTCCGGAACATCTTGTAACAGGTCTCCATGTCAGAGAGGGTCGTGTTGTAGAGTATGCCCGTTATGAATGTCAAGAAACCGTTCCCCATCTTATGCCAGAAGAGATGAACCCGCTGCGGTTTTCCCCCGGAGAGGCGGGAACCGTAAACGACGTCGGCCACCCCTTCGTTAATGGGCTTGATCATCTCGATAAATTCGTTCGGGTCGTATTCCAGGTCCGCATCCTGAATCGCCACGATCTCCCCGGTCACATGGCCGAATCCGGTCCGCAGGGCCGCCCCCTTGCCGCGATTCCGGTCGTGGAAAAAGAGTTTCACACGCCCGTCGAGTGCCGTCTGTTTCAGCAGTTCCCTCGTCCCGTCGGTGGAACCGTCATCGACGAGAATGACTTCCGCGATGAAATCCAGTTTCAGGACCTTGCCGAGGATCTTCAGAACCGTCTCTTTTTCGTTGTAAACGGGGATGACGACGGACAATGTTTTTTGAGTATTCATTGCGGCTCCTTCATTTTCTTTGGTCTGCTTGTCGATCCTGTTTCCGGTGGAGCCGGAGCGTTCTCCGGCGAATCGGCCATCATGAAGAACAGGAAAATAATGCACGGCCACAACTGGAGGAAGAGGCGGTTCAAAGAGGTTACGATGTGGTAGCCCAGATCGAGGGGGGTCAGCACATAGACGAAAAAATAGCCGGTCAGCATCAGGCCAAGAACGGCGGCCGATTGGATGATGCCCACACGGCGGGTTCTATCGATCCGAACCCCTGCGAGAAACAGATAGACCATCAACAGCAGGACGCTGACGGCGCCGGGGTTCAAATGCATTCCCACGCGAATATCGATCAGCCCCTGAGTGAAACTGATTCCCGTGATGAAGAAGGCCTTCGCAATCTCCGCATAGCGGCCCAGGTCCGTCAATCTGGCTGTTATCGCGGCCGGGTTTAGCCCTGCCATCAAGTCGTTTACCGGCGACAACTGCGTCTTGAAATAGGCCACCATCAGCAGGACCGGAAGAGCCCCGGCCATAAATGCGGCGGTATTCTTCAGTGCCGATTTCCATTTCGCTGTGTAAACCGTTGTGCAGAATAAAGTCGCCGCGACGATCAGGAAAAACAGCAGCCCTTCGTTTTTTGTCCAGGCACATAAACCGGCGGCGAGCCCTGCGAGGATCAACGTCCCTGTCTGATTTTCGGATGAACGCCAATGCAGCGAGAGCAGCACAACGGTTGCCAGGATGAAGAAGGCCAGCGGGACGTCGGCAAACTGGGCGGCTCCCATGACGATAAAAAAAGGGGTTCCCAGCAGGATCATAGCGGCAAGGAATCCTTGAGTCCGGTCCCGGAGAAGAGAGAGGGCGGACAGCAGCAGGCCGACCGTCATGAAGGTGAAGACAAACGCCATGACAGCCGGAACAGAGACGCTTTCGCCGCCCAGGTATTGCCATCCGCGGGCGATGGAGAGCGGCAGGAGCAGGGGGTAGTCCCAGTGGCTCCAGTCCAGGCCGCTTGCGAACGCATCGCGCCATTGGTCGCCTCCCCGAAACAGGAAACGGGCGTGCATGTTCCAGATGAGCCAGGCGTCCCACTTGCCGTGGGGCTCCTTCAGAAAGGCCAGGATATATGAGACGACGGAGGTGATGAGTTCGACGGAGAAAATTCCGGCCAGAAGGATCGTGAGACGGGATCGTTTCCCGGTCTCCGGAAGCGGTTGCGGAGCACAGACGGCGCTGCGCCTCCTGAAGAAGATGAAACAGAGAATCCCGAGAAGCAGGCAGACGCCGAAGTCAAAAACCGGGCTGTACCGCGTAAGACCGGTCAGCAGACAAATGAAATAGAGACACGAAGTAATGCCGATCCCGATACCGCCGCCGGCAAAGAGGCGAAACACCAGAGCGGCGCCGCCTTTCAGGGACGGACAGAAAAGAGAGGTCAGCAGAATGCCGATGGCCAGGGAGATCAGAAGGGAGGTGATGAAAAGGATCATGGTTTATCCTCTCTTCGATAGAGGATCAGGCCGTCTCCGAAATCCTTCAGAGGAACCAGGCCGTTTTCCTCCAGAAAGCCTGGCGCGGGCGGACCGTCGATAAAGTTGCCGACGACGAGCGGAAGATTCGGGCTGTTGCGGACAATCCGCGGGGCGAGGGTGTATTGCGTCAGCACATACTGGGCGAGAAATTCGACGTTGGTGAAGGTCTTTTCCGTAGCGAAGATGCTGCCGTTTTCCACGGTCGTGACATAGCCGACGTCGCCTACGGCGGGCAGCAGCGGCAAGAGCTGGGCAATGCGGTTTTCATGGATCGTGACCGGGTCCGTTTCGGGCAGGTCCGGGTAGGCGCTAGCGTACTGCCAGAGCAGATTCAGGACAGCGTAACCGGTCAGGACGACCAGCAGGATGATACCGGCTTTCCGCCGATAGGTTGCAATGGATGCGAGCATGCCGGAAAAGTAGCACAACTGGAGAATGGAGCACAAGCTGGAAAAAGGGAAAATACCACGATCGGTTCCCGCTGTTTGCGCCGGTCTTTGGCGCAGGTGCGGGGACGAGGGCTTTGTTCCCTCGGCTCACAGGGTGTTGTTTTCGCGGGAGGGGATTTTTAGTTGGATGAGTGTTTCCAGCCTCTCCATCAGCGGGGGGAGGGTGGCCGGGTCGAGGGCCGAGATCGCCGCGGCGTCGAAGCGCCGGCAAAGGGTTTCGATGAGCATCCGGTCGGCGACACGGTCCATCTTGTTGAAGACCCGGAGGGTCGGTTTTCCGATCAGATTCAGATCCTGAAGGATCTTTTCTACGGCAGCGATCTGCGCCTCGAAGGCCGGGTTGCCCGCGTCGATCACATGGAGGAGGACGTCCGCCTCCTGAAGCTCATCGAGGGTCGCCCGGAAGGCGGCGACGAGCTCTTTCGGCAGTTCCCGGATAAAGCCGACCGTATCGGTGATAACCGCCTCCGTGTCCCTGGGGAAGCGCAGCCGCGAACTCTTCGGGTCCAGCGTCGCGAAGAGCCGGTCCTCGGTGAAGACGTCGCTTTGGGTCAATGCGTTAAGAAGCGTCGATTTACCGGCATTGGTATAGCCCACCAGCGAGACGACGGGGAGGCCCGCCCGGTTCAGGCGGCCGCGCCGCTGCCCCCTGGCCTTTTCGATGGTCTTCAGATCCTTTTCCAGGTGGTGCATACGAGTGCGGAGACGCCGGCGGTCCACCTCCAGCTTCGTCTCGCCGGGGCCGGTGCCGCCGATTCCCCCTGTCAGGCGGGAAAGACCGGCGTCCTGCTGCGTGAGGCGGGGCAGCCGGTATTTGAGCTGGGCGAGTTCCACCTGGATCTTCCCCTCACGGCTGTGGGCGCGCTTTGCAAAGATGTCGAGGATCACCTGGGTGCGGTCGATGACCTTCATCTCGGTGGAATCGGCGATGGAGCGGATCTGGGCGGCGGTCAGCTCATGGTCGAAGATGAGGAGATTCGCGTCCATCTGCATCGCCCGGATGACGAGGTCGGAGAGTTTCCCCTTGCCGATCAGATACCGGGGGTCCACCTCGGAACGGCGCTGGATGACGGCGTCAAAAACCTCCACCCCCGCGGTGCCGCAGAGTTCCCGAAGTTCGGCGATGGAAGCCTCTCCATCGGCAAGGGACCTCGTTTCGACGCGGACGAGAACGGCGCGGTCGGCCGCTTCCACCTTGCGCGTTGTCTGCCGTTTGGCGAACTCCCCTTCGAGTGCGGCGATGAAGACGGTGAAATCGAGATCCAGCTCCGCGGGACGCTTGGGGTCGAGAAGCAGCCAGTAACGTCCCTCCGGATTTTCGGGAATCAGGTGGGCCGTGTGGGCCAGTTCGGGAAGACCGTCCGCTCCGGCCGCCACCGCGCAGACGAGATCGAGTCGCAGGAGCGCCAAATCGGTAAGGTCGTCCGTCGTGAGTTCCTCGCTCCCCAGGTGGGTGTGGATGAGGCGGAGCCCCTTGAAGCGTCTGGAGGAGGCGCGGAAACCGTCAAGGGAGGGGATGAGAATGTCGTGATGGGAACCGACGATCACATAGGCGATCTCGCCCCGACGGGTGATCAGAATGCCGATCTGGCGGTTGATTTCGCGGGAGAGTTCCGTGAGCTGGCGGGCGAGGTCATGGGTGACGATCCGTTCAGGCGGGACGCGCCGCCGGTAGAGCTGCCCGATCCGTTTGATCTCGTCCGGCCCGAGGCCGGTCAGGTTGCCGTGAATCTTTTCGATGGCCGTTCCTTAACAAGGATAAAAAAGCCCCGGGGATCTCTCCCCGGGGCCGGTTAAAGGGTGTTCAGTCGTTTCCGGATCAAATCGCCCTTAGAAGCTCAGGGTCAACTGATTCAGAAGGACGTAGTCGTTGGCTACTGTCGCGGTCGTGCTTGCGCCTTTGAAGTAATCGCCGGTCCACAGATAGCCCGCGCCCACCATGTAGGTGAGGTTGTCGTAGATCTTGTAGGTCGCCTTCACGTCGAATTCCGTCCCCAGTTTGTTGGAGACGGCATCGGTAACGACGCCGGCGGTTTTGGACAGCGCCTTCTTGTCGACCGTCGCGTAGGTCAGGGCCGCTTCAACGTTCAACTTCGGATTCGGATTGAAACCGGCAAAGGCGTTGTAGATGACCGTGTTGTACTTGCTGCTGGTTACGGGGTTGGCTGCGCTGAGGCCGGGGCTCGATGCCGAGATTCCGCCGGTCCAGGTGTTCATTACATCGTTCAAGAGGAGCAGAGCGGGGTTCATGATGATGCCGCCGCCGCTCGGCGCCGTCGTGTTTTTCGTGTCATCGGAGAGATCGTTACCGGAGGCAAAGCTGAAGAGCGCGCCGACATAGCCCGCGCCAGCGTTCATCTTCCCCTTGAGGTAGAGGCTCCACGCATTGAGGTCGACGTCCTTCGCGGCAGCCGGCGCCGGGGGCTCATACTGCGCGGTCTTGCCGAACCAGTAGGTCGCTTCCCCTTCGAAATAGAGCGGGCCGGCGGTGATCTTCGCGTAAGGCGAAAGCTGCGTCATCAACGTTTTAGCGCCCGCGGGTTTGTTGCTGTTATACGCATAGTACTTGTAGAGCAGACCGGCCTCGGTTCCCTTGTCCTTGTAGATTCCGGACAGGGCGTAGGTGTCGTTGTCCGCATCCACCTTGTTGCTGTACGGTGCTAGGCCGGCCGTGTCGCTCTCATAGACCTTCTCGTAGGTCGCAATCAGGTTCAAGTTGCCCACCTTGGTTGCATACATGATCCTGGGGCGTGAGTTGGAGTAGTCGCCGAATTCGGTTCCCCAGTCGTCGACGTTCTGATAGCCGACCTGGAACTGGCCGATCCCGGTCATGAAGGTTACATAGCCGCGTTCGAATTCGATGTTCTCCTGGGTCCCGCGCTTGGGAGTGGTAACGGGTACCGTCGGGCGGCTGAGCGACAGATCATCGGTGCCGCCCTTCCAGTTCGTGTTGCCCCACTGTTTCTCCAGGGCGTCCATCCGGGCCGTGAAGGTCAACCCTTCGGCGATCTGGAAGACGGGCTGGAGCCTCACCCTCTGATAGAAGAAGGCGTGTGAATAACCATTGTCCGATAACGAAGGATTGTTTCCGTACACGCCGACCACATAGTAAGACCCGCCGAATTTTACGTCCGCGGCGGATGCGGTCATGCTGAAGGCCACGATCAGCCCCAGCGACAATAAAACGACCAAAAGTTTCTTCATTTTTTCCCTCCTAAAGTAGTGTTTGGCATATTCGATCCCCACGGGCATATGGGAATCGTCTCTAATTGTTAAATCCACCGACGCTTTCGCGCCGCCGCTTGCGACCCGCTCTTCGCCATCCCGACACCGGCGATGGAACATCGATCATGTTCCCGAAGGCCGCCGAAACAGATACTCGGGATATCACCTCCCTTTCAAAAGATTGTTGGGGAAGCTAACACCGCCCATAGGCGATGTCAAGCCCCAATCTTGTCCTTGCTCAGTCCCTGCGCAAGTACAACGCGAGGATAGGCTACGGCGACTGCAAGCGGCATACCAAAGACCCGCCTTGAAGGCCTTGAAGACCCATTTGGTTCGGTCCGCTGCTGGAATGTCCCCTGCCGTATGATGAAAAAACGTTTATGGATCTAATGATAGCTGATATTAAGTCGATGATCATTTTTTTCCCACTCGAATCCAAAAGGTTCGCGCCCGTTCGGAGACTGAAAGAGACTGTGGTGAAATAGGACCGACATGCAGGCATGGATGTGTTAAATAGGACACGCCTTATACGGATGCTTTCAGTGACGGTTCCAAGATAGCTCTTGACAACCGGAACAGCTTTGATATAGAGGCCTTATAGCATTACATGACCTCTGGTCATATAGTGACCGTCGTTCATGGATTGGCGAAAGGAGGAAGGTATGAATATTATTGCATGCATAAAGCAGGTTCCGGATACGGAGGCCCAGATCAAGGTCAAGCCGGACGGGTCGGGGATCGAAGAAGGCGGCATCAAGTGGGTCATGAACCCCTATGATGAGTTCGGTGTGGAAGAGGCCCTGCGGCTGAAAGAGAAGAACGGCGGCGAAGTGACCGTCGTTTCCGTCGGTCCCCAGAGGGCAATGGAGACGATCCGCACGGCGCTCGCCATGGGCGCCGACAAGGGGATCCACGTCTGTGATCCGGTGTTCGACGGCGCGGATGCCTATGCCACGGCCATGGCCCTGGCCGCTGCCATTAAGGAGATTCCCCATGACATTATCTTCTGCGGCCAGCGGGCCATTGACGACGACTCCGGTCAGGTGGGTGCCATTCTGGCGGAACTTCTGGGAATCCCTCAGGTCACGGTGGTCACAAAACTGGAATTTGCGGGCGCCGCCGTCAAGGTCATTCGACCGATCGAAGGGGCGCAGCTTCTAATCGAGTGCCCGCTTCCCTGTCTCGTGACGGCCCAGAAGGGGCTCAACGAACCCCGCTATGCATCCCTTCCCGGCATTATGAAGGCCAAGAAGAAGCCGGTTGAAGTAAAGAACGCCGCGGCGTTGGGTATCACGTTTGCGGCCAATGCGAAGATATCGCGGTTTGTGCCGCCGCCGGCCCGTGCCGCCGGCAAGATCATTTGCGCGGACGGCACCCCCGAAGGGAAGGCCGCCGAACTGGCGAAGTTGCTCCGGGAAGAGGCAAAGGTCATCTGATGCTACTTCGGAAAAAGCCCATAGGCTGCGTTGCGCTTGCGCCAACATCGTTGCGGCGTACGGCACAGTTCGCCGCACTCCTCGGTGTCGCGCGTCTTGCCTCTGGGGTTTTTGCGAAGTCGCTCATCTTTTAGGGTACTCGTTAAAGTGACGGAGGATATGGATATGGCAAAAGGGGTATGGATTGTGGCGGAACAGCGGGACGGCGCCTTCCGCAAGATCAGCTTCGAACTGGCCTGCACGGCCCGGAAGCTGGCGGATGTTCTTGGAGAAGAGGTGTGCGCCGTCCTCTGTGGTTCTGGTGTGGAAGGGATCGCCGGGCAACTGGGGGAATATGGCGTGGATAAGGTCTATGTGGCGGACAGCCCCGCCCTCGAACCCTACACGACGGATGCCCATGCGGCGGCGGTGGCTAAGATCGTCAAGGAAAACGATCCGTCCATCCTGCTTTTGGGAGCTTCGACCCAGGGGAAGGACCTCTCCGCGCGCCTCGTTGGGAAACTGGTGACCGGCATGGCGACGGACTGCATGGACGTGCGCATAGCCGACGGCAAGCTGCTCGCGATCCGTCCGATGTATGCGGGGAAATGCTTCGGTGAGGTGGTGATCTCCACCTTCCCCCAGATGGCGTCTCTTCGGCCGAACG
>JAHFBU010000294.1 GCA_023249795.1 Syntrophaceae bacterium | reverse complement strand
CGGTCGCCCAGACGGTTTTTCAGCATCACGAGAAGATGGACGGCTCGGGATATCCTCAAGGGCTGAAGGGAGAAGATATTCTCTTAGATGCACGGATCATAGCCGTGTCTGACGTGGTGGAGGCTATGGCATCTCACCGTCCTTACCGTCCTTCCTTGGGCATTGATGTAGCTTTGGATGAAATCGAGAAGAACAGAGGAATCTTTTACGACGATGCTGTCGCAAATATCTGCCTGAGATTGTTTCGAGAGAAGGGTTATAAGCTTGAAGAGACATGATTTTAAACGTTAATCTTCACCGAAATTCTGAACTGAAAATCCTCGACTCGTAGGCGTAAGTGAGCGGTTAACGTATAGGGTCGATCTCTTGCAGCATCCCGTCAGTATTCGTCGATCTGCCATTGATCATACGGCCGGTCCTTCGCCTTCATCGAGTATGAGGACAGCTCCAGGATGAAGCGGGACGGACTCACGGGCAGATTTCCCATCCCCCGCCCATAATCGGTCAGCGGATGGCAGAGGTAGAGTTGATCCTTCGCGCGGGTCGCCGCGACATAGAAGAGCCGCCGTTCCTCCTCTTCCCCGCCCGGTTCCTTCAGGGCGCGGGCGAGCGGCATCATCCCCTCGCTGCACCAGATCATCAGGACCGTTTTCCATTCCAGCCCCTTGGCCTGATGGATGGAGGAGAGAACGACGCGGTCCTCGATGAGCTCATCCTTTTGACTCTCTTCATTGACGCCGGTCAGGAGCGCGAGCTCGCTGAGCAGATCTTCGAGCGAAATAAATCGGGAAGAAAAATTCGCAAACTGAATCAGATCATCCTCGCGGGAAGCCGCGTCCGTGTGCCTTTCCCGAAGGAGGTCGCTGTACCCGCTTTTGAGGACCGTTTCGATCAGGGCGGACGGGTTGCCGCGGTCGCAGCCATGGAGGACGCGGAAGGTCTCCTGAAAGCGGCTTAAGCCCGGAGCCGCCGATTTGGGTGCGCACTTTATAAACTCCTCCGTGAGAACCGCCGCATGGGGGTCCGAATGGCGGGAGAGATACCGCCAGACCTTGTCCGCCGTTACACGCCCGATCTTCGCATAAAGGCCCAGAACGCGCTTCCAGGCGAGTTCATCCCCGGGGTTGAAGAGGATCCGGAGGTAGGCCGTCACATCCTTGATATGCGCCTGTTCGAAGAAGCGGATCCCGGAACGGATTTCGAAGGGTATCCCCCGGCGGGTCAACTCCATCTGGACCTCCATCGAATGGTAATGCGCCCGGTAGAGGACGGCGATCTCCCCCAGCGGGATGCCGCTCCGGTTGAGTTCCAGTATCCGCTGCGAGACGAAATCGGCCTGCTGGAGGACGTTCCGGGTTGGGACGAGAATGGGGCGTATCCCCTTCTCCCTCACCGCCCGGAGGGTCTTTTGAAACTGGCGCTCATTGTTGGTGATGCTCAGGTTCGCCAGATGGAGGATCTCCGGCGTGCTCCGGTAGTTGGTCTCCAGTTTGAAGATCTTGCATTCCGGATAACGGTCGGGGAAGCGCATGATGTTTTCATAATTGGCGCCGCGGAACGAGTATATGCTCTGGGAATCATCGCCGACGACCATCAGATTCCGGTGGCGAGAGGCGACGAGGTCCATGATCTCCGCCTGAAGGCGGTTCGTGTCCTGATATTCGTCGACGAGGACATGCAGGAACCGTGAGGCATACAGCTCGCGGACATCGTCGAACTTGAGCAGCAGCTCCCGCCAGAGGAAGAGCAGATCGTCGAAATCCATGACGTTGAGCTCCTTCTTCCGCTTCCGGTAATGCGCGGCGACGGCGGCGATCTCGTCGGCGCGGTGGGCAAAGAAGGGGTACCGCCCTTCGACGATGTCGAACAGGGGGGCCTCCGTGTTTACGGCCAGGCTGATCATGTCGCCGACCACGTCTCCCCGGGGAAATTTGTCGGCCTTCCCGTCGATCCCGGTATCCGCGATGCAGGTGTTGATCAGTTGGCGGGAGTCCTCGCTGTCGAGAATCGAAAAATTGCTTGCATAGCCGAGACGGGTTGCATGGGCCCGCAGGGTCCGATGGGCGCAGTGGTGGAAGGTGCCGCCCCAGAGGCCGCCGATCTCTCGGCCGATCAGCGTCTCCACGCGCGTAAGCATCGACTTGGCGGCCTTGTTCGTGAAGGTGGCGAGCAGGATCCGCTCGGGCGGGACGCCGCTTTCGACCAGGCGCGCCACGCGGTAGGTCAGCGTCCGCGTCTTCCCGCTTCCCGCGCCGGCGATGACCAGCAGGGGCCCACCCTCTTCCAGCACGACGCGGAGCTGCTCCGGATTGAGCTCTTTTGCGTAATCGATCATGGTGCGGGACTATAGGTTAA
>JAHFBU010000055.1 GCA_023249795.1 Syntrophaceae bacterium | reverse complement strand
CGCGATACCGGTCCCGGTGGCGCCCCCCCCGATGATCAAGACTTCCGTCCGCAGATCCATAGACCCCGTTCACCGGTTGCGGCCTTGTTCACGGACGCCGGGTCAGACGCCTCCGGCGGGCCGCCGATTCCATGCTTCCTTCCCTGTTCCGGACGTCGGCAAGGATGTTCATTTCCCTTTGAAAATCAAATATATTTGCTGTGATTGCTAACAGGATTTCGGGAGCTTGTCAAGGAAATGAATGCAAGAGCGGGTCTTCCTTGACATGAGACCGCAGTCGGGTTAGATTCGCTGCCATCATGATCACCATCAACAGTTATCTGCATCGGGACGTGTTGAGCGATATCATCCGCCGCTGGATGTATGACGAGGCGTTGCCGTCGGACGCGGATTGGATCGTCCGGCTGGTCCATTTCAACCATGCCTATGTTTCCCGCTACCTGGATTTCTTTGCCGTGCGGATCTTCCGGGAGCTTCATCCTCATTTTTTTTCCCGGACCATCCAGATCAAGGGCGACCTGAAGGATGCCCTCGTTGCCGATCCTCCCGTTCGCAATGAACGGATCGATGAACTGATCCTGGATTACCGTCAGAATCCCGGGCGCTTCTACCGGGAGACCCCTTTTCACGGGACGCTGTACTTCACCCGCCGCAACGGTTTTGCCGCCTACGTCGGATCGAGCCGGATCAAACGCGCCCGCCGTCTCGCGGAGAAATCGGCCCGGCGGATTATCGACCGGATCTTCGACAGGATCAAAGACCATGCAGACGCCCTGGCGGACGAGAGGGCGCGTCTTCTGGGCATTCCCCGGGAAAACCTCGTGACGGCTCCCGGGGACATGACGCGGGAATTTTTGATCGCGGAACAACGCATTCTGGATGATTTACGCGAGAAGAGGCCGATCGCGGAAGACGGGGGAATCCTGGAGATCAACGATGTCGCCGGGGTGAAGGTTGTTTCGGAGGAGCCCGAACAGCGGAAGCTGATCGAACTCATCGGCGGGTTCCCGGATTGCGATATTATCGAGGAGGAAAGGCATGCCGGCCGTTACAACGCCACGAATCTGCTCATTCGTTTCCGGCCGCCCCGGGAGGAGATCCTGGCCCGGCCCCTGGACCCGGGGATTCTGAACGTCATGCAGAGGCGGGGGATCTCCCCGGACGAGGCAAATCCGGCTTTCGCCGAATTTGTCCGGTCGGGGGAGGAGTCTGTCCTGCTGGAGATCATCTTCTCCAATTATCAGGAGATGCTTGAGAGCGAAATCGGCCGCTGCATTCACGAGGACCGGATCATCGAACAGAGGCTCCGTCAGCAGTATCGGGGTCCGCTGGCAAGGAACATCGAGTTCCTTCTGGAATACCTGTTTGTCTTCCCCTCCTCCCGTCAGCGGGAGTTGGGCGAATTGCCGATCAAGATCTGGAACCGCTATCTGCCCGACTACTTCGACGAGATATTGAAACAGCTTTTCGGCATTCCGACAAACCACTTTCCGGATTGATTTATTCCAATTCCAACTCGAAGCGCTATCTTCGTTGGCTTCATCATCGGCTCCTCGGGACATACGATTACTGTATGCCTCAAGTCGCCTCTTCCTTGCCGCCTTGATTTCATCTTGACCTGGAACCGGCATTGCAGCGTGATGCTCAGCCCCGACGCGACTCTCCGCGGACCATCAGGAATCCTTCGTCCAGCAGTCTTTCCGTTTCCCTGGACCGGATCCCGGAGGTTTTCGCTCCCATTACGATCGCGATCAGGCGGGTATTTCCCCGTTTCGCCGTCGCCACGATATGGTATCCCGATTTCACGACCCAGCCGGTCTTCAGTCCGTCCGCGTCGGGGTAGTGCCTCAGGAGGCTGTTCCGGTTGCGCTGGGTGATGTCGCCGAAGGTGTAGTACTGCTGGGAGTGGAGGCTCAGGGTTTCGGGAAAGCGCCGGAGGTAGTCGTTGGCCAGGGTCAACATGTCCCGCGCCGTCGTGAACTGCCCCTGGGCAGGCAGGCCGTTGGGGTTCTTGAAGAAGCTATGGTTCATTCCGAGTTCGCGGGCTTTACGGTTCATCAGATCCACAAAGCGCTCGACACCGCCTCCGATGTATTCGGCGACGGCCACCGAGGCGTCATTGGCTGAAACGACGGCCATGCCCTTCAGTAGCGCTTCGAGGGGAATTTCGCTTCCGATCTGGAGAAACATCCTTGATCCGCCCGTTCGCCCGGCCTTTCGGCTGATCTTCACCGGGTCCGTGGGACGGACACGGCCTTCGCGGAGCGCCTCTTCGGCGAGGTATAGGGAAAGGACCTTTGTGATGGATGCGGGCTGAAGCGGTTCATCGGCGTTTTGGCTGAAGAGGATTCTGCCGCTGGTCATGTCCATCAGGATGGCCGAAGGGACGTTGAGCCGCAGGCTGTCGGCCGACGACAAGACGGGCAACAGCAACAGGATACACAGCATTGTGAAAGGGCGGAGAAGTCTCTTTATGATGGGTGTTCCTCCTTTTAACAGCTTTCCATGTGCGGATCGGGGCCTGATGCGTCAGCCCTTGGCCTCGGCCATCAAGGCGGCGCTATGGGCGCAGCCGCGCAGGGGGTCCGTGAAGGCGGCCCGGGGCAAGGCGATGAAGCGTCTCATCCATGTATTCCGGAGGAAAGTGTTCACCGCGGAAGTGCATGAGGGCCTGGGGAAGGCAGCGCAGGAAGGCGCTTACGACCTCCGGCGCCAGATGGCTTCCCGCCTGCTGCTGCAGGAGAGCGATGGCCGACATGAGGGGTATCGGTTCCATTCCCATGGTCTCCTGGCCGTCGTATTTTGGATATTCCCGTCGTGAGGTCAGGGCATCGAAGACATCGGCCACGGCGATGATTTTCGATCCAAGGGGAAGGTCGTCGCCGTTCATTCCATCCGGATATCCGCTCCCGTCGACCTTTTCGTGGTGGTGGCAGGCGACTTCGGGAACGGCCTGAAGTCTTCGGGGGAAGTAAAACTTTTCCAGGATCCACCGTGTTTTGGCGGGATGACTCTCCATCTCCTGCCGTTCTTCAGGGGTGAAGTGCCCCTCCTTGAGCAGGACGGCATCGCGGATGCCGATCTTGCCGATATCGTGCAAGAGCGCCGCCAGCCGGAGCACTTCGATATCGTTCTCGCCGAGACGCAGCTCATTGGCGATGAGCAGGGAATACTCCGTCACGCGAAGGGAGTGGCCCGCAGTCAGGGGATGTCTCGCATCGACGATGGCCGACAGCGTGGTGATCGAGTTGTTGAAAGAGAGCTTGAGTTCGTCGATGAGGAGAGAATTTTCCAGGGCGATGCCCACTTGAGAGGCAAGCCCCTTCAGAAATGCCTCATCCCGACGGTCGAAATGGGCCTTTTTCTTCTTGTTGATGACCTGGATGACGCCGATATTCTGCCCGGTTCGACCGCGGATAGGGAGGCACAGAACGGAACGGGTCCGGAAATTGTTGCGCCGATCGAAGGATCGGTCGAAGTAGGGGAGATCCCACGCATCGGCCACGTTGACCAGTTGTCCCGTATCGGCCACAAGGCCGCTGATTCCCTTTCCCAGCGGCACGGTGATCTTTTCAATCCCTTCGGCCACCTTTGTCCAGAGCTCCCGGCGGTCCCAGTCGATCACATAGAGGCTCGTCCGCTCCGCCTCCATGACCTCCGTCACCCGGCCGATGATCAGCGGGAAAAGGCGATTGAACTCCAGCTCCGAGGTGAGGTCGGAAGCCACCCCGATCAGGTTGGCCAGCAGCTCCTTCAGTTGCTCCCTTTCGGCCAGCTGGTCCGCCGCCGTCTGAAAAATTTCATTGAACGACCGGACCAGACTCTGGATCTCGTTTTCCTCTCTGTCCTTTCGGGTATCGACCGTCGCCTGCGACCTGAACTCTTCCGCGACAACGATCGTCTGGTCGGCGAACTCTTTTGTGCCGTTGGCGAGCTCCATGGATTTGTCCCGGATCTGATTCGTAATGTTTTCCAGCGACCGGAGCCAGCGGAAGATCAGCAGGAAACTCATCAGCGGGAAAAGAAACAGGATGAGGATGCCATAGGTCAGGGCATTGCCGAGCAGACCGCTCCCGTCGGCCTCGATGAGGGGATAAAGGTACTCATCGACGATAAAGATCTGGACCAGAAGGGGGAGAAGAGTGGAGAGTGCAAAAAGGGAGAGGAACAGTTTCCGCGATTTTTCCCCCGTAAGCGGTTTGAAGATGATCATGGGTGCTTGCGCCTTTCTTTTCGGGACACGGGTTCCAGGATCGGATCGCACAGGGCATACGCACGGTTGTTGAGACCTTATATCGGAAAAGACTGAGGCTGTCAATCCGGCGTCTCATCCGTGATCCACCGGTTTCTGGCTATTTGTTCGTGCTTCCTGTATAAGCGCATATCATAGGTCATGCATGATCAGGGAACGTGTGCAGGTGGCGTCAGACACAGGAGGTGATACCATGAAAGGCAAGGAAGTTGATTATTTTGTTGCCCTGTACGATGTCGCGAAGGTGATCAATGCCTCCCTGGATCCGTCGAAGGTCCTGGAGAAGATCGTGCAGTCCGTGGTCAAGGCCATGGGCGTCAAGGCGGGCAGCATCCGGCTCCTCGATTCCCGTGAAAAGATGCTGGTGCTCGGGGCGGCGAGCGGGCTGTCGATGGGGTACGTCCGCAAGGGGCCGATTATGATCGAGGAGAGCGGTATCGACCGCAAGGTGTTGAAGGGTAAGACCATCTGGATCGAGAACGTCCAGACGGCAAAGGACTTTCAGTACGGCGATAAGGCGAAGGCGGAGGGGATCAAATCCGTGCTCGTTGTGCCGCTCCTGCTGGAACGGAAGGCGATCGGCGTCTTGCGGGTCTATTCGGACCGGGTGCGAAAATTCCGGGATGAAGAGATCAAATTTCTCAAGGCGGTGGCCAATCTGAGCGCGATCGCCCTCGACAAAGCCCGTATGCACGAGACGCTCCAGGCCCGCTGCGATTTGATGACGGAGCATAAGTATCGCATCGACGACAACTGACGGCTTCGTCGGCGCTCCGGGGAGACGTCCCGATCCCTTTGGGCTTCCGGAACATCTCCCCGACACCTCATTTGACTGACGTCAACTGAAACAAGGAGGCTTTTATGATTCGCCTGGGCATCAACGGTTTTGGCCGGATCGGACGGCAGGTGTTGAAGGCCATCCTGACCCGATATCCCGAATCCCTTCAGGTCGTGGCGGTCAACGATCTTTTCGATGTGACCACAAACGCCCACCTGTTCAAATACGACTCGAACTACGGCCGTTATCCGGGGCAGGTCGGCGTCAAGAAGGACTGTTTCATCATCGATGGCAAACCCATAAAGAGTCTGGCCTTCCGCGATCCCGCATCCCTCCCGTGGGACGACATGGCGGTCGATATCGTCATCGAGAGCACCGGCCTTTTTCTGACCGGTCCGAAGGCGTCGGCGCACATCCAGGCCGGCGCGAAGAAGGTGATCATTACCGCCCCCGCCAAGGAGGAGGACCTGACGGTGGTGATGGGGGTCAACCATCTGAACTATAAACCGCGGAAACACCATATCGTCTCCAACGCTTCCTGCACGACAAACTGTCTTGCGCCTCCGGTGATGGTCATCCACAAGGCTTTCGGCATCGAGAAGGGGATGATGACGACGATTCACTCCTACACGAACGATCAGCGAATCCTCGACCTGCCCCATAAGGATCTCCGCCGCGCCCGCGCGGCGGCGCTGAACATCATTCCGACGACAACGGGCGCCGCCCGAGCCCTTGCTCTGGTCATTCCCGAGCTGGCGGGCCGTTTCGACGGCTACTCGCTCCGCGTGCCGACGCCGACGGTTTCGGTCGTCGATTTCACGGCCGAGCTCAAGACGAAAACAACGACGGAGGAGCTGAGGAAGGTTCTCTGCGACGCGTCCCGGAAACAACTCAAGGGGATCATGGCCTGCGAAGAGGCCCCTCTGGTTTCGATGGACTTCAAAGGCGACGACCGCTCATCGATCGTGGATGTCGAATTTACGCAGGTGCTTCGGGGCAACATGGCAAAGGTCGTCGCCTGGTACGACAACGAATGGGGCTACTCCTGCCGGGTTGCGGATCTGGCTCAGTATATGGGGGAGAAGGGGCTTGGGTAAAAACGAACGGAAGGCCCGCATTCTCGTGATCGACGATGACGCCGTCGCCTGCGAGTTCCTCCAGGAGACGCTCCTGCGAGCCGGGTATGAGGCGGAAGCCTTTACATCCGCGCGTGAGGCCCTGAAAGAGGAGCTTGCGGGGTACGATCTCCTGCTGTCCGACATCCGGATGCCGGAGATGGATGGTCTCGAGTTCCTGCGGGAGGTCCACAAGCGGCGGCCGGAGCTTCCCGTGATCCTGATGACGGCGTTCGGATCGCTTGAAACGACGATGGAGGCGCTGCGGTTCGGCGCCTCGGACTATATCAGCAAACCCTTCTCGCCGGATGCGATCCGGTCGATGGTCCGGAAGGTGCTCGAGGTCCGGGAGCTTCGGCAGCATTGGATTCAAAACCGGCCGGAGAACAGGCAGGAGCCCCAGTTTATCGGATCTTCGGCGGCGATGGTTGATTTCTACAAACAGATCGCCCGGGTGGCCGACGCCTCGGCGAGCGTTTTGATCAGCGGGGAGAGCGGGACAGGTAAGGAGCTGACGGCCCGCTCCCTCCACCAGTTGAGCGCCCGACGCGACAAACCCTTTGTTGCGGTAAACTGCGGCGCCATTCCGGAGACCCTCCTCGAATCGGAACTCTTCGGATTCGAGAAGGGGGCCTTCACGGGAGCCGATCACGTGCACGCCGGGCTCCTGGAGACGGCCCAGCATGGGACGATCTTTCTTGATGAGATCACCGAGATGTCGCCGGCGCTCCAGGGGAAGCTCCTCCGCTTCATGCAGAACGGGGAGGTCCGGCGGATCGGCGGCCATGAGGCGAGGCATGTGGGGGTTCGGGTGGTTGCGGCGGCAAACCGCGACATCGACGCGGAGGCCGGCGCCGGACGTTTCCGCTCCGATCTGCTCTACCGCTTTGTCGTCCGCCTTCATGTGCCGCCACTCCGGGCGCACAGGGAAGACATTCCTCAGCTCGTCGAATCCTTTCTGCGAAAATGGGGGTATCCCACTGTCCGCATCTCGGATGAAGCGATGGAACTCTTCATGAGCTATAGCTGGCCGGGGAATGTCCGTGAGTTGGAGAATGTGCTCCGCCAGACCCTGCTCCTGTCTCCGTTCGCCGTGATTCTGCCGGAGAATCTTCCCGACAAGCTCCAGCCCGTTCGCGCCACGGAACCGTCCCTCCTGATGCCTCTGGAGACGGTGGAACGGCAGCAGATCCTCCAGACGCTGGAAAGCACGGCCTGGAACCAGAGCCAGACCGCCCAGAAACTGGGGATCGACCGAAAGACCCTGAGGACCAAGATCATCCGCTATGGGTTGGCAAAAGAAAGTTCGTCCTGAACCGCTTCCGCGGCCGCGGGGAAAAAGAGGACAACCTCTGTTCCTTCGCCGGGAGCGCTCCGGATCTCCATGCGTCCTCCGTGCATCTTGATGATGTCCTGAACGATGGCCAGCCCCAGCCCCCGCATTCCCTCCTCCTGGTGGGTGCTGAAGAATGGTTCATAGACCCGTTCCATCAGCTCCCGCGGGATGCCCCTTCCGGTATCGGCAACGCTGATGAACACCTCCCGCCGGTCCTGCGACGTCCCGGTGGAAACGGCGATCCGGCCTCCGTTCGGCATGGACTCGATGGCGTTCTGGATCAGATTGAACAGCGCGGTCTGCACGCGGTAACGGTCCGCATGGATTCCCGGTAACTTCTCATCAAAATCCACCTGGAGCGCGATCCCCGCCTTCTGCATGAGCGGTTCCACGAGGGAAAGGGTTTCATTCAGGAGTTCACGAACCGTTACGGTCTCGAAATGGGCCTCAGGCGGACGTGTCGCGCGCCGGACGTTATGAATGACGGCATTGAGACGCTGGGTCTGCTGAACGATCAGTTCCAGTTTGCGGGCGACATCCGGCGGCCAGTCGCCCCTTTCCTGGAGGAGGCTGGCGAGACCGGCGATGGAGTGGAGCGGCGTTCCGAGGTCGTGGGCAAGGGTCGCGGTCAGATATCCCATGGCGGCAAGCTGCTGGAGCTGGTTGACCTGCTTCTGGAGTTCGACCGCCTTTCGCGTCGCATTGAGGACGCGATCCTCCAGACTCCGGGTCAACTCCCGGTTCCTCGCCAGGACCTGTTCGATCTCGTGGGCCATCGAATTGAAATGTTCGCCCAGGTGTCCCCACTCGTCGCGGCGGGTGATCGGAATCCTTTTCACATATTGTCCCGTCTGGAAATCATCGATCGCCTGGACGATGACGCCAAGCGGCCGGCCGATGAGCCAGCGGTAGCTGACTGCGAGAACCAGGAGAATGATGATCAGAAGCCAGACCGTGCTGACGACGAGCAGGCGTTGCGCCCGGGAGAGGATTTCCGCATTGGACCGGCTGAAATTGATGACTCCCACGACAAACTGCGTATTTCGCGATTTCTCCGATGTGACGGGATAGAGCAACCCGACGGCGGGCCCTTCGTCCATCTGAAGGCGAACATACTGGGGCTTTCGCGAAGCCGCCACGGAACTGACCAGGCTCTCCGGCCACTCATATTGGACGCGGCTCGCACCGGCGATGTATTCGATGTAGTCAATATCGTAATTGACGATGGTGAAGATGTCGATGCGGGCCAGGCGGATATCGGTCTGGACCTGTTCCTTAAGCGTGGTGTCCAGCGTGGAGAGGCCCTGGCCGGTCGGGAAAT
>JAHFBU010000293.1 GCA_023249795.1 Syntrophaceae bacterium | reverse complement strand
TAGCAAGTTCAAATATCCATCTGTCAACTTCTATTGGCATCTAAATGCTCCTTATGATCTCTAATCGTGCCTGGTAGAGCCCAACAAGTTATTCTAAAGTTTCTGGATATCCTCGCAGCATGCCGGATTTCTTGAACCGATCGGCTATGTCAATACGGTTGTCCCCAACTCTCACTGTTTGATGTTTTCTCTTGTCTCTTTATAACTCCGATAAGTTATTTATTAATTGCTTGACATCGAGAATGCAACCGTTAATTTTTCTACTTCCGTATATCATGTCAATATTCAGATTATAATGAAGATGGAGATCCCCAATGCCGGCCGTCCCTTCTGCATTACAGTCGAAATATGATGAACATCTCCGATTAAGTGCCATTCCGAACGCGCTGCATGGGCCTTATAAAAAATAGCTCCTCTAATATCTGTATTTTTGTCGAAACTATCGATTCCCACCACGCCAGGAAAAAATCTGCCCTCATTCCTCAAAAAGTTGCGGGATAAACAACAATCCAAAACTCAGCAGGATCAGGCTGCAGCGGCGATCACGGTCTATTATAATCTTTTGAGAGCATGGGGGCGGCTGGGCGGGGTCTCCCCGCTTCAACACAACGGACTTCCGATCGGAACTCCAGACCGGAAGTGTTCATAAAAGACGTTGCCAAATCGGTTTCATCACGATATGAATCTCCCGGATCGTTGTTATACCGGAAACAATCAAATATGATGTCCTTATAAAAAGTCAATTTTCCCCCTCGAGGGGGAAGCGATGAAGACGACCTTATCGAGGCATGAAGGTATGCTGAACCCTTACCACGGAACCATACGGAACTTCGTTTGCCTCTATGCCCACAGCGGTCTGGCGGGAGATGACGGCAACCGGATCTACGAGATCGCCGCTGCGGTTATCGCCCCGGACCGGCCTGCAGAGACCTTCTCCTCTCTCGTCCGCTACGGGAAGACGACGGAGCGGGACCGGCATGCCTCCGGCATCTCCCGGGAAGTGCTGCGGACCGCCCCCACCCTGGCGGACGCAACGGCCTTTCTCTCATCCCTGCTTCGGGATGCAGACGTTATTCTGACGTTCAATCCCCGCGAGCAGATCGAAGCCCTGCTGGCCGGTTGCGGAAACCCGCGGGTCATTGATCTCCGCTTTGCCGCCGAGTTCTTTCTCCCTCACGCGGACAGCTCATCGCTCAAACCGCTCTGGGAGCGTCTCCACGGACAACAGCGGGAGAAGTTTTCCTTCACCGCCAGCGATGCCGTTGAACTCTCCCTCGACCTCGTTCGTTCCATTTGCGGCAGCGTCCTGAATCCCGCGGAGTTCCCCCCCGCGACGCTCCTCCGTTTCCATCTTGGCCGAAGTGAAACCCTCTTCGGCAATCTCTTCTGCCACATCAACCGCAACTTCCGGGACTATTTCGGAGGGCTCTTCGATCCGTCGGCGGGGGAGGAAACAGCCGACTGGAAGCGGTTTCTGGAAAAGGCGCCGCCCCCGGCCCCGATTCCTGACAAACAGGAGATGCTGAAAAAGATCCCCCTTGCCCGGATCTCGGATCTCTATCAGGGGCTTGCCGCCGCGACAAAGGGATACGCCCTGCGTCCCTCGCAGATCGCCTACGCGGAGCACGTGGCCGCGGCGCTCAACGACCGCTCCGTCCTCACCATCGAAGCTGGCACCGGTACGGGGAAGACCCAGGGCTATCTGATTCCGGTTCTGGAGTATTTGCGGAGGAATCCGCAGGCGCGCGTCGCCGTCTCGACCTTCACCAAGAGCCTCCAGGAGCAGATCGTCCGGCGCGAGATCCCGCTGACCGTCTCCCTCAACCGCGCCTACCGGAAGATCCCGGCCGCCCTTCTCAAGGGCAAATCGAACTACCTCTGCGCCGAGAAACTGGACCATCTCTACGAGGACGCCCTTTCCGGAGGCCGTCTGATCGCCTGGCTCTACTTCGTCAACCGGGTCTTTCATTTCCGAGAGGCGGATGGAGACACCGTCGGGGAGCGGGTTCGTCTTCTTCTGAACGACGGCCTCTTCTTCCGCCGTCTCCAGCATGAAATATCGGCCCGGAGCGGCTGTTCCCGGCGTCACATCCACTGTCCGGCGCAGGTGGTATCCGCCGAGGCCCGAAACGCGCGCCTCATCGTGACCAACCACCACAAGCTGGCCCTCCTCGGCCGGGATGAGAGCCTCGGAGGACTCTTCAAAAACTGCGTGATCGACGAGGCCAACCACTTCGAGGGGGCCGTCCGCAGCGCCTTCGGGATCGAAATCGGCTCGCGGGAGATGTCCGACACCGTCGCATATATTGAATCGGTTCTCCAGCGCCTGCCGCCGACCCTTCTCGATTTTCCCATTAAAGAGATCG
>JAHFBU010000054.1 GCA_023249795.1 Syntrophaceae bacterium | reverse complement strand
CGACGGCCTCGATATTGAGATCGAGGGCGGGAAGACCACCGTAATCATCGGACGGAGCGGTGGCGGGAAAAGCGTCCTGCTCAAGCACATGATCGGGTTGCTCCAGCCGGACAGCGGCCAAGTCCTGATCGATGGCGTGGATATCACGAAACTGGGCGACCATGAGCTCAACGAGACCCGGAAGAAATTCGGAATGCTCTTTCAGGAGGCGGCCCTCTTCGACTCCATGACCGTAGGCGAAAACGTCGCCTTTCCACTTCGGGAGCACACATCGATGACGGAGAAGGAGATCCGGGAGACGGTCGCCGATCGGCTTCGCTCCGTCGGCTTGACGGGTGTCGAGACGAAGATCCCCGCCGAGCTGAGCGGCGGTATGCGCAAGCGGGTGGGGCTGGCCCGGGCGATTGCGATGCGCCCCCGGATCGTCCTGTTCGATGAGCCGACGACGGGCCTCGATCCCGTCATGACCGAGGCGATCAACCGGTTGATCGTGGAGACGCAGAAGAATTTCAACCTGACCTGCGTGGTGATCAGCCATGACATCCGGTCGATCTTCGAGATCGGCCACCGGATCGCCATGCTGTACGAGGGGAAGATCATCGAAAACGGAACACCGGAAGAGGTGCGGGCATCACGGAACCCCGTCACGGTCCAGTTCCTTGCGGGAAGCATCGAAGGGCCGATTCGGATCGTGTGAGCGGAGAACAAAGTCAAAGGGGTTGGGGGCGGGAATGTTTTCATTGAGTTCGGAGGCAAAGGTCGGGTTGTTCGTCCTCGTGGGATTGATCATCCTCGGGTATATGTCCGTTCAGGTCGGGAAGCAGGGTCTGGGCCTGAAGAAGGGCTATACGCTGGATGTCGTATTCGACAATGCGGCGGGTCTCGACCGAGACGCCTCGGTCCAGATTGCCGGCGTCGAGGTCGGTCGGGTCGAATCGATCAGTCTCAAGGACGGAAAGGCCCTTGTCCGGCTCCGCATTATCCCCAACGTAACGATCGAGAAGGACGCGATCGCCTCCATCAAGACCCATGGCATCCTCGGAGACAAGTATGTCGAACTCCATTCCGGCACCCCGGGGGCGGCCTACCTCACGTCCGGGGAACAGATCTCCCGCACGGAACGCCAGGCGGACATCGACCGAATGCTCAATCAGCTTGGCCTGATCGCGGAAGACGTCCGCGGCGTGACCAGTTCCCTCAATCGTGTTCTTACCGGTCAGGCCGGAGAGGAGGCGATCGCCAGCATTTTCAACAATACGCGGGATCTTACGCGGAATCTGAACAATGTCATCGTCAGCAACGAAGCGGCCCTTCACGCAGTTCTTGAGAACACCCGCGAGTTGACCGGGAATCTCAACCGGGTGATTACCCGGAACGATGACAAGGTGAGCCAGGTTATGGATACCCTGAAGTCCGCCTCGCGTGAGATGGAGAAGGCATTTACCGCGCTGAGCGATATCTCCGAAGGCGTCCAGCGGGGCGAAGGAACCCTGGGTCAGCTCGTCAAGGACAAGACGACCTCGGAGAAGCTGAATAAAACCCTGACCTCGCTCGAAGAGGTGACGGCGAAGATCAACGAGGGGCGGGGGAGCATCGGCAAACTCGTCAACGACGATGAGACGGTTCGGAACCTCAACGAGGGGTTGACCGGCCTGAACCGTTACGTGAACAAGGCGGAACAGTTCCGAACCTTCCTGAGCTATCGGGGCGAATATCTTTTCGACAAGAGCGACGCCAAAAGCTACCTCGATCTGCGGATCCAGCCCAAAGAGGACAAATTCTACATCCTCGGCATCGTCAGCGATCCGCGGGGAAGAAAGACCACCAGGGATGTTACTGTGGGTGGCGTTACGACGCGAACGGAGGAATGGGACCGCGACGGCCTCCTCTTCAACGCCCAGATCGGCAAAAGATACCAGGATCTTGTCATCCGGGGCGGCCTTCTGGAATCGACAGGCGGCGTTGGCATTGACTACTTTGCGCTGGACGATAAGCTGAAACTCTCTTTTGAGGCATTCGACTTCGGAAGCGACCGCCGCGCCCACCTCAAAGCCGGCGCGGAATACCAGCTCTTGAAGCACCTCTACCTCTCCGCCGGCTGGGACGATATCGCGAGCGACCAGGACAACCGGTCCATATTCGGAGGCTTCGCCATCCACTTCGAGGATGACGACCTCAAGTACATGCTGACCTCCACGCCCATTCCGAAATAGCGCTGTCGCCGGGGTTCACCGTGAAGGATTTATCCGGAGCCTCCTTTTTCCCCATATTCTTGCGCAAGTTTGAGGATGATTGAGGTTGACACAGGCCGGCCGGTGCATATATTAGCGGCGACTTGGAGCAGGGGGAAGCGCGATGGGGCGGTGTTTTAGCGCGGAACAGATATCGCTCGCCGGCAAGACTTTTTCACAGGCCGAGAAGATGGCGGGAAGTTATTTCCACATCGGCCCGGCGGAATGGAAGCGGCGCCGGTATGATGTGAAGACGCTTGCCTTCCTTAAGGAGCACGAGATCCGCGAAGGGGCATTTGCTCATCTGTGCAAGTACCAGCTTCGGAAGGAACCGGAGGCACAGAGCGAGGGGTTGCATTTCTACCGGATCTGTCTTCAGGACGGCCGGATTCTCGATGCCGTGGAGCGGGCTCATTCGTTCATCCGGCTCCCGCCGCTGCTGCTCTATGTTGCCGCACACGAATTGGTGCATGTGGTCCGCTTTGAACAGGGCGAGGGCAACTTCGACGCTGCGGAAGAGGAAAAACAGGACGAGGAGGAGACGGTTCACCGGATCACCCGGAACCTGCTCAAACCGGTTACCGATACTGATCTGAATCTGGTTCTGGACTGTTTCAGCAGCCGTTACCGGATCGGCGACTTGGTGCAGTAAGATATAATGTTGGACGGAGGTTTGTTGTCATGCCGATTTACGAGTACAAATGTAAGAAATGCGGTAAGGAATTCGAGGTTTTTCAGGGAATCGCCGACCCGGTGATGAAGTCCTGCAAATTTTGTAAAGGTTCCGTGCAGAAGCTGATGTCCCTCTCCTCCTTTCAGTTGAAGGGAAGCGGCTGGTACGCGACGGATTACGGCGGGAAAAAGGCCCCGACAGGCGAGCGGAAGAAAGATGAAACGACGGCAGTAGAAACCAAGGCAGCAGAAGCCAAGGAGAGTCCTTCCCCATCCACTTCCAAAACCACGACCGAGGAGTGACATCTCCGCCGGAGGAGTGCCGCGGGCAGATCATCGGCTCCACATCCGGTTATCCCTTGCCGATTTTCCTGGCAACCGGCACTTTCTCCCGTCGGAGATGCTGGACGAGAAAGTGATCCACCGACTCCTGGGAGAGGTCGTTTCCCAAGGCCGTCTTGAGCGCCTCCACGGGGATCTCGACGCGCGCCGCGCTCCGGCGGCCGCCCGCGCTGCCGATATGACCGAAAGCTTTCATGGCAATGGAACCGCAGTCCTGGCGGTAGCCGTCACCCCGGAAAATGATAATCAGCCTCTCTTTTACGACCCCGGCGATGATCACGTAGAAAACATTGATAACCCGAAGAAAGAAATCCGCCACCTGCACACAGGCATCCGCGCTTTCGACCGCGCCCAGGTAACACACTATGCGGTCGCGGTGGCGGCGCTTGTAATGGTAGGCGTGATCGAAATATTTGAGGAACCGATCCGGGATCTGGTTCAGTTCGATGCGCCGGATCAGTTGCCGGTTGGCCCGCATGAAATTGAGGTAGTAGGCGCCGATGTCCTCGAGGCTGGCATCCCGCTCGAAATTAAGCGTATCGCTGCGTATCCCGTATAGAAGAGCCGTGTAGAGCCTTTTGGGAATCTTCACCCGCGCGGCGAGGAGATATTCCGTCATGATCGTCGAGAGGGCCCCGTAATCCGGCCGGACATCGGCCAGCGGGGCGTGCCAGACCGTCTTGCAGGGGTGATGGTCGATCACGATCTGGGGCTTCAGCCCTCCGAGGGTCTCGCCGAAAAAGGTCGGCTGGGCGTCGACGACGGCGATCAGACGGTATTCCCGGAGATCGACCTTGTCCAGCATCCGAATCTCGACCTTCATCTCCCTGATGAACTCGACGTTCTGGTGCCGGACGACGGGCTCCGTGGCGACAAAAATGCACTTCGCCAGGGGCTTTGTCTGGTTCAGGATCTCCCGCAGCGCCATCGCGGAGGCAACGGCGTCCGGATCCGGGCTGCCGTATATAAGAACCGCGAGCGAATCATTCTCCCTCACCATTGTTTTGAGCCTGAAGACGTTGAGGACCGTCTCCTCTTTCCGGGCCAGAAGCCATTCGATGCGTTTCATGGAGGTATTCCCAGTTTGATTTTCACGCGACCGCGGCGCCGCGGAACCCCGATTCACAGTGCCCCGCATTCTCACCCCCGGCGCACCTATTTGCAAGCGAAAAATGGATGCGGTGCCCCGCAAATGATTTGTTTCCGCGGTTATGATATTGTATCGTGGAAGACAAATTGTAGGGACTATATGATGTCCCGTATCATCATGGCCGGGTCTGGCAAAGCATGTCGCACGCTCACTGTTTCGCACCCATAGAAGATCCCGACGCAATCGTGCTCATCCTGGGGAGTATGCCGGGAAAGGCTTCTCTTGCGGCGGGCAAGTACTATGCCCACCCGCGAAACGCATTTTGGCCGATCATGGGTGAACTGGTTGGCGCTCATCCCGGCCTTTCCTACGAAGACCGGCTGCGTATTCTGAAGTCTTCCGGAATTGCGCTCTGGGACGTGCTTCACTCGTGCATTCGCAAAGGCAGCCTGGATTCCAGCATCGAGGATGTTTCGATGATCCCAAATGATTTTGAGACATTTTTATTTCGGCATCCGAAGATCGCACACGTCTTCTTCAATGGAGCCAAGGCCGAACAGTGCTTCCTGAGGCATGTAACACCTTTGCTCGTGTCACATCCGCTGCTATATCAGCGGCTGCCGTCCACGAGCCCGGCCCATGCGGGAATGACCTACGAGAAGAAGCTGGAGGCCTGGCGGGTTGTGATGCAATGAGGCCGCCGGTTTCAGCGGGAGGCGTCAGACGGCTGCTGATCCGTCGCGTGCTCGTCGAGCATAGAATCCATAATGACGCACTGCAAGCCTTTACTGCCGTTCAAGCGGATTTGAGCCTATTTTCGCAAGAAGAAAGAGATGGCCGCATAGCAAAATCACCGGACTCTCGTTTCCTGGGCCGGCGATCATTGTATAAGCAAGGCGTAAAAAGGAGTTGTCCCGATTCAAGGTGGGGAATTCCCCCTTTTAAACCGTCACCTGTTCATCGATCAGTCGCAGGGCCTCATCCCGGTTGAAGCCGCTCACGCAACCGTCCTCCGCAAACGTCAGGATCCCCCTGCGGCCCAGTTCAGCCAATACCTCGCGGATCTCCTCTATCTCCCTGCCGGTGATCTTCATCAGCTCCGCTTCGGGATTGCGTATCTCCGAAAGCGGCCATGATCTGAGAAAATAGATGGTCGCCGTCAGCCGGACCCAGGATTGGGTCAGCCCTTCCAGCGCCTCGTTGGTGTGCCGGATACGATAGGAGAACTCTTTGAGCATGGTCAGAGAAACGTCGGCGCTCTCTCTCAGAAGACTCCGTACCATATCCCCATTGACGACGGCAATATGGCTCTCCTCCAGGCTTCGGGCGGAGGCGGTGCGCGGAGCGTCGATCAGCGCCGCCATTTCACCGAAGTACTCGCCCGGTCCCATCTCCGCGAGAACCTTCTTCATCTGCCCGGCGCTCTTTTCCATCCGGACCCGGCCGCTCAAAATGTAGAAGAGGCTCCGGCCCGAATCCCCCTCGCGGAAGATGTATTCGTTCCGGGAGTAGAGTCGGCCGAATTTTCGGAAGAGGCGCTCATCGATCTGCATGCGACCCGGACGGGACTTCAGGAGCGCTTTTTCAAGGAGGATTATGTCGCGGCGCTGATAGGAGGAGATGAGTTCCGCGCAGAACAGCAGGATCAGCGAAACGTAAAAAGCCCAGATGACGAGGATGACCACCGCCTCGAGCGAACCGAAAATGACATTATACCGTGTGTAGCTTGCCACGTACCAGGTGAAGAACTGTTTTGCGATTTCCATCAGAGCGGAAAAGATCGCGCTTCCGATGAAGGCGACCCTCAGATGGATTTTCTGGGTGGGGATCACCTTGTAAACCACCATGAAGAAAAGCACGGTGAGAAAGTAGGGAACAAGGTAACGGAGGATGACTCCGTAAACCTCAGGCAGGAAGTAGGCGCCTCCGGGGATGCGAAAGGCTTGCCTCGACAGGACTGCCGCCACATAGGTGATGCCGACGCTGAGGATGCCGACCGTCCACCCCAGCGGGATCATGGCAATGGCAAGAGCCTTTGAAACAAAATAATTACGGTAGATCTTTGAACGGAAGATGATGTTCAGGGCCGTTTCGATGGCGCTGAAGATCATTGCCGAAAACCAGATCAGACTGACAATCCCCGCCCAGCCAAGAAGTTCTTTCTTTCTTTCGATCTGGCCGAACTGGGTGAGCAGGTCGCCCGAGAAGGAGGGGATGAACTGGCGGATCCCGTCGATCAGCTTTTTCTGGATCCCCGGATCGGCGCTGAAGATGCTGCCGACCAGGAGCAGTGTCAGGATGAACAGGGGAATGATCGACAGGATGGCGTACAGGGCAATGGCCGCGGCCTGGTTGGTGTCGCCGTTCGTCCGGTAATTGCCGATGGCATCGCGGAGGATTTCCCAGGCTGAGGCGATGCGGAGGCGGGTGCCCACCGGGGCAGCGTCTTTTTTGTGATCGTTCTGGCTGGGGTTCGTCATGATCAACCACCGACCCATGATGATTTCCCGGAAGCTGTTGTCGACCGCCGCGAAAAAGGAATCTTTCATAGTCGCGGCCTTTAGTCAAGTATTTCAGAACGATCTTGAGGTTGCATTCCGTGGAAGCAGGTAACCCGATAGTAAATACGAGTGATCGTTGAATTCTGCGGAGCGGCAGAATTCGGTTGCAAAAGCCGCATCCGTAGGATAGCTTCCCATGGCATGAAACCCTTCGGCCGTCTCAGTCTTATTCCGGTGATGCTGCTTGTGCTGACCGTCGCTGCGTGCGGTCAGCAAACGCCCGGTCGTACCCCTGCCGGGAGCGCTGCCACCACCCCGGCCTACGGGGATATCATGGTTGAGGGGTCCATCGGCGATGCATCGAACCTCATCCCGCTTCTGGCTACCGATTCCACTTCGCACGAAATCGCCGGGCTGATCTTCAACGGACTCATCAAGTACGATAAAGACGTGAAGGTTGTGGGCGACCTGGCCGAATCGTGGGAGGTCTCGCCGGATGGCCTCGTCATCACCTTCCACCTGCGCAAGGGGGTGCGATGGCACGACGGCCATCCCTTCACCGCGGCGGATGTCCTCTATACCTACCAGGTCACGGTCGATCCGAAAACCCCCACGGCCTATGCGGGCGACTTCCTGAAAGTGAAGAAGGCCGAGGTGCTCGACGACCATACCTTCCGGGCGGCCTATGACAAGCCATTCGCACCCGGGCTGATGAGCTGGTCGGTCGGCATCCTGCCGAGACACCTCCTGGCCGGGAAGGATATCACCACCTCACCGCTCGGCCGGCATCCGATCGGGACGGGGCCCTACAAGTTCAAGGAGTGGGTGACCGGGCAGAAGATCGTCCTGGTCTCAAACCCGGACTATTTCGAGGGGCGGCCGTACATCGACGGCTACATCATGCGGATCATTCCCGATACGGCGACAATGTTCCTGGAACTCCGCGCCAATGGCATCGACCGGATGGGGCTGACCCCGCTTCAGTTCACTCGGCAGACCGAAAGCAACCTCTTCCGGGAAAATTTCAACAAGTACCGCTATCTCTCCTTCGCCTACACCTATATGGGCTACAACTTGAAAAACCCCCTTTTCTCCGATAAACGGGTCCGCCAGGCGATCGCCCACGCGGTGAACCGTGAGGAGATTATCGACGGCGTTCTGCTCGGTCTCGGGAAGCCCGCCACCGGACCCTACAAGCCGGGAACCTGGGCATACAATCCGAACGTCCGAAACTATCCCTATGATCCGGCAAAGGCCAAGGCGCTCCTCGCGGATGCAGGCTGGAAGGATGCGAACGGCGACGGCATGGTCGAAAAGGAAGGACGGCCTTTTGAATTCGAGATCATTACGAACCAGGGAAACGAGATCCGGGCGAAATGCGCCGAGATCATCCAGCGGCGTCTGGCCGAGGTCGGCATTCGCGCGAAGATCCGGGTGGTCGAGTGGGCGGCCTTTGTGAACGACTTCATCAACAAAAGGAAGTTCGACGCGACGATCCTGGGCTGGACGATCCCGATGGAGCCGGATCTCTATGACGTCTGGCATTCGAGCAAGACGGGGCCACAGGAGCTGAACTTCATCTCCTACAAAAATACGGAAGTGGATGCGCTGATCGTGAAGGCGCGTGAGACCTTCGACCAGCCTCTGCGGAAACGCTGCTACGATCGGATACAGGAAATCCTTGCAGAGGAGCAGCCCTACCTTTTCCTATATGTCCCCGACGCGCTTCCGATGATCCACGCCCGGTTCCGGGGGGTGGAGGTCGCGCCGCTCGGGATCGGTTACAACTTCATTAAGTGGTATGTGCCGCAGGCGGAGCAGAAGCTGGTCATGAAACCGTAGCAGGCTATTGATTAAGATGGCCGATCGTCATGCTCTCGTAAAAAGTCGGATGCTGCTTCTTTTTGCATTTCCGCTTCCCAGGGAATGACAAAAAGAATAATGGCCTGCCTTTTCGAAGTCATCAACGGAAACCATACGGACTCCGCTTCACTTTATTTCCGG
>JAHFBU010000053.1 GCA_023249795.1 Syntrophaceae bacterium | reverse complement strand
AATAAACGGAACATGGCGGGAGAGAAGCGCTCGGAACATCGGGGTTTGACCGCCGGGTTATGGCAAAGATCGGTGAATTTCGACGGGAGCGGGGGTTCTATCGAAATGAACGGGCCAGAGTCGATTCCCGAGGGGCGGGATCAGGAATTGGACGTGCTGCGCCGGCGGTTGGCCGAGCTGGAACACGAGGTTGCCGGCCTGCGCGAAAGCGAACAGAAATACCGCCAAATCGCCGACCACTCCGGGGACTGCCTCTGGATTATGGATCTGGCGACCCTGCACTTTACCTATGTCAGCCCCTCCGTCATGAACATCTACGGATCCACTCCCGAAGAAACGATGGCGCAATGCCTGCACGAGGTGATGCCTCCCCATTCATTGGAGATCGTGACAAAGCTCCTGGAGGAGGAACTGGCCTCCGAAGCGGCGAACATAGCCGATCCCAAACGGATCCACACCGTCGAGATTCAGGAATACCGGAAGGACGGATCGCTGGTCTGGATTGAGAATATTCTCTCCTTTCTGCGGGACGAACAGCAACGGCCCGTGGCCATTCTCGGCGTGAGCCGGGACGTGTCGAAGCGAAGGCTCTTAACGGAGGAGCTCCGGACGCTCGCCATGACGGATCCCCTGACCGGCGCTTTCAACCGCCGCCATTTTACGGAGGAGCTGCAGCGGGAGACGAATCGCAGCGATCGCTATGCCGTTCCGTTTTCCCTGATCATGCTCGACATCGATCACTTCAAGAATGTGAACGACCGATTCGGTCATGAAACGGGGGACCGTGTGCTCAAAGGGTTGGTGGAACTGATCCGGAGACGTATTCGTACGTCGGATCTCCTGGCCCGCTGGGGCGGTGAGGAATTCATGATTCTTCTGATCAACATGACGCTTCCGCAAGCGGTCGCGGAGGCCGGAAATTTTCTGGAACGGCTGCGGGCTTGCCCCTTTCCGGAGATCGGGTTGATGACGGCCAGCTTCGGCGTCACGCAACACCGGTACCAGGAGAGTGTTGACGAGCTTCTGATCCGGGTGGACGACCTCATGTATCGGGCCAAACGGGGGGGACGCGCCTGTGTCGTCCATGATGCGGCCCCTGCCACAGCGCTTGCTGAATCCTGATTCGGTCCGGATTTTCGAAGGTCCGAAAAATCCCTTTCTCAACTGTTCCGATCAACGGTCGCCTAACCGTCCGATATCCGTACGGCAAGCATCGACATCGATCCTCCATCAAACCCCTCGACCGGGAAGCTGACCGCGCCGCCCTCTCTGCGCGACCCAAGCACATAGAGCAGAGGAAGATAATGATCAGGTGTCGGAATGGAGAGCTTCGCGTCAGACCCCATTGCCGGGTAATCGATAAGCTGGGCGTCCTTCCCTGCCTGAAGCAGACCCCGGGCCTGTTCTTCGAAGCTTGAGGCCCAGTCGAAAGCCTCTGCATCAGGCCGGTCCCAGTCGTAGGTTCGAAGGTTGTGCACGAGGTTTCCGCTTCCCAGGATAAGAACCCCCTCATCCCGCAGCGGCGCCAGCAATTTTCCGAGTTCGTAATGAAACGAGGGCGGCTGGGTCCGGTCGATGCTGAGCTGCACCACGGGGATATCCGCCTTTGGAAACATGTGACAAAGGACCGACCAGGCGCCGTGGTCAAGCCCCCACCCCTCGTCGAGTCCCACGGGAATCGGGGCGAGCAGATCCCGCACCCTTGCGGCAAGGGATGGATCTCCTGGTGCAGGATACCTCATCTCATACAGCTCTTGTGGGAAGCCGCCGAAGTCGTGAATCGTCCGGGGATGCGGCATGGCCGTCACCATCACGGCCGGAAGGTACCAATGGGCGGACACGGCAAGGATCGCCCTGGGCCGGGGCAGTGCGGCGCCGAGGGCGGCCCAGCCCTCCGTCCACCGGTTGCGCCGGATGATATTCATCGGATTGCCGTGGCCGACAAAGATCGCGGGCATGGATTTCACTATTCTACCTTTTGAAACGCCCATTCATCCGCAGCTACTGGACCAGTATCGACACGGGGAGCCATCGCTCCGTCGTCGTTCCGTCGCCGAGTTGGCCATAGAGGTTCCATCCCCACGCCCAAAGCGCATCGTTGGTCTTCAGCAGTGCCAGGGTATCATTCTGCCCGGCCGCAATGGCCACCGCGCCCGACAGTGACGGTACCTGCTGCGGTACGGCGCGGCCCGTTATCGAATTATCGCCGAGCTGTCCGTTGCTGTTGTTTCCCCATGTCCAGACCGTCCCGTTTGTAAGCTGGGCCACGCCATGATCGTGTCCAGCGACAATACTCACTGTGGAAGCCAGGTTGAGGACCTGGACGGCTGTGGAGCGATTCGTCGTCGTTCCGTCGCCGAGCTCGCCGAGGGTATTGTGCCCCCACGCCTGGACCGATCCATTGCTCAGGAGCGCCAGCGAATAGAGGTTTCCCGCAGCAACAGCCGATGTCGTGGCCAGACCGCTGACCTGGACAGGAACCGGACTATCCGTTGTCGTAGCGTTCCCAAGCTGGCCGTTGTTGTTGTTTCCCCATGCCCAGACTGTCCCGTCGTTCCGTGCGCAAAGGGCATGATCGTACCCCGCGGCGACGGAAACCATCGCCGATCCCGCCAGCGCGGCCACCTGACGGGGGGTATAATTGTCCGTCTGCGTGCCGTTGCCCAACTGCCCCTTGTTGTTGTATCCCCAGGTCCAGATGGTTCCATCGCTCCTCAGCGCGACGGTATACTTGAAGCCTGCGTCTATGGCCCGTATGTTTGATATGTCAGTGCCGACAAGCTGCATCGGCGTGGTTCGGCCTGTCGTCGATCCGTCGCCCAGTTGACCGTTGCTGTTGTTTCCCCAGGCATAGACCTTCCCGTCCGTCGTAAGCACGACCGTATGGTCGTACCCTACGGCCACGGACTTGACGTTCGACATGCCGATGATCCCGACAGGGGCAGAGCGGCTTGTTAGCGTCCCATCGCCCAGTTGCCCATCGTCGTTTTTCCCCCATGCCCAGAGCGTCCCGTCGCGTTTGGCGTAAACGGTGTGGGTCTTCGTGGCCATCCGGCCGACAACCCTTCCGTCGAAATTAAAGGCGGTGGCGTCCATGCCGGAAAGATAGACGAACCGATTTGCCGGGGTAAAGGTGTATCCCGTAAATGCAGGGGTGAGTGTGTAGGTCCCTTCCTCAATATCGTTGAAGGCGTAACTCCCGCCGGCATCCGTCGTCGTCGTATAGACGGAAGGACCGTCAAGGGTCATCGTCACGCCCGATAACGATGAACCGCCCGCCGTCACCTGGCCCGAGACCGACACGGTTACTTTGCTGCATCCCGCAAAGGAAATCATGATCAACACGCCCGTAAGCAAGAGGCCCAGGATTCTCCCGGTTCGATTCCAATTTGTATGATTCATCACAGATGCGACTCCTTACTTTTTAGTCCATCAGGGAAAACAACCCTATGTCTTGTGAGCATTCAAAAGACGTTCTCTGTAAAATTCCCCGTGGCTTGCCGCGAGATGGATGCATGCTGTCCCCGCTGCTGATGTGCCATTATTCGTTGTCGGCATTTTCACGTTAATTTCCCGCTTCGTCAAGAACTATTCCGGAAAAGCGGAAAAGGAAAGACGGCTCTACTCCTCCGGTCCGACGCGGGTGCGGAGGGATTTCTTTTCGGACTGGATGTGCTTCGCCTCCAGGATCTTCTCCTGGGCCCGTCGGGAACGCCGCCGTTTCTGCCGCCGGATCTTTTCGGTTCGCGCCTTTTCGGCGCTGACGAGCCCCGTCTGAAGCCGTTCGATCCGGTCGAGGAGGATGCGGCGGGCGAGAAAGCGGTTCAACGCCTGGGAGCGTTCCTGCTGGCATTTGACGGAGAGCCCCGTCGGCAGATGAACGATCTGAACGCAGGAGGAGGTCTTGTTGACCTTTTGTCCTCCGGGACCGGAGGAGCGGATGAAGGTTTCGCGGAACTCCTCTTCCCGGACGCCAAGCTGCGCCATCCTTTCACCGAGCGCCGTCTCTTTTTCCTGCGAAATGGTCATGGCTGGGAATGTTGCCTATATTGGAATGGATTCCCGCTTTCGCGGGAATGACAAACAGAAAAGTGATGTCGATACCAAATCAGAGGGCGAGGGTCTCGTCCTCGATCAGGCTGATCCAGTTCTGCCGGAGAACTTCCTGCGCCTCGTCCGTCTTCGCGGTGCCGATGATGACGATCGTCCCCCCGCCGATCCGATCGATCGTCGTGTAGCAATAATCGATGTTGATCTCCGCCTGGTTGAGGGGGTTCAGGATGGCGTTCATCCCGCCGGGATGAAGTGGAATCTCGGCGGCGATGACCGGCGTAACGGCGTAATTGAAACCGAAGCTCTCCAGAACGGCCGAGGCCCTCTGCGGGTCGCTTACGATCATACGCACCGTGCCGTTTCCCGCGGCGGTTGCGGCCATCAGGGCCTTGGTCTCAATCCCCTCCTTTTCGAGGATGCCCGTCAACCGGGAGAGGGCTCCCGGGACGTTGTCCAGCGTGACGGAGATCTGTTTGACTGCCATGTCTGTCCGACTCCTTGAAATGGGGATCGCCGCCCAAAACGCGATCCGGTTATTTTAGAAATTCATAACCGGCCATAAATGCCTTCTGGTTGATCTCGACGATCGATTTCTTTTTACTCCCCATGACCGCCGCCATGCTGCTTAAGAAAATGTCGGGCGGCACCATGCCGGTCACCTTCATGAGAGCGCCCATCATCACCGTGTTGGCCGCCCGCGGGTTCCCCAGTTTCTCGGCCATTTCCGACGAGGGGATCTTGAAGATCCGGATGCCCTTGCGGGAAGGCTCGACTCCGATGATCGAGGAGTTCATGAAAAGCGAGCCGCCGGCGGCGATGCGGTTCTGAAACGAGAAGAGAGAGGGGGCATTGAGAACGACGAGGTTGTCCAGTTCCGAGGCGATGGGCGAGGCGATCTCGTCATCCGACACGGCGACGGTGCAGTTGGCCGTTCCCCCGCGGACCTCGGCCCCGTAGGCCGGCAGATAGGTCACATGGTAACCGGCGCTCATGGCGCCGTGGGCCAGCGTTTGCCCCATCATGAGCACCCCCTGCCCGCCGAAGCCGGCGAATAATGTTTTAACCATCATGGTGTTTCATCCCCCTTCATTCTGTTCAACCGCCGGGACGTCCTTCATGACGCCAAGGGGAAATTCCTTGCACATCACTTCGTCGATCCAGCGGCAGGAGTCGATCGGCGTCATCTTCCAGTTCGTCGGACAGGGGGAGAGGATCTCGACGAGGGAAAAACCGCGGCCGTCGATCTGACACTGGAAGGCCTTGCGGATCGCTTTCCGGGTCTTGAGGATGGCGGCCGGCGAATTGACCATGCACCGTTCGATGTAGGCGGTCCCCGGAAGCTGCGAAAAGATCTCGGAGACCCGGACGGGATGACCATCCAGGAGCGCGGCCCTGCCGGCCGGGGAGGTCGTTGTCCTCTGTCCCAGGATGGAGGTCGGGGCCATCTGGCCGCCGGTCATGCCGTAAACCGCGTTGTTGATGAAGATGACGGTGATGTTCTCTCCCCGGTTGGCCGCGTGGAAACTCTCCGCCGTGCCGATGGCGGCGAGATCGCCGTCGCCCTGGTAGGAAAAGACAACGCGGTCCGGCAAAACCCGCTTGACCCCGGTTGCCGTCGCGGGTCCCCGGCCGTGCTGGGCCTCGATCATGTCGATATCGAGATAGTTGTAGGCCAGAACGGCGCATCCCGCCGGCGGAACGCCGATCGCGATGCCCCTGATGCCGAGTTCATCAATCACCTCGGCGATCAGCCGGTGGACGATGCTGTGACCGCATCCCGCACAGTAGTGAAAGATGTTCTTCGTCATGCTCTTGGGTCTGCAAAAAACCTGCTTCATTTTCCTGTCCTTGTTGATCACTTGTTTCAATGGGATGACCCGGCGACTAACAGCACTCGGTGATGCCCCGTTCCCGGTCATACCGGCGCATGACAACGTTCGCCAGTTCCACGGGGGTCGGCACGACACCTCCGGGGCGACCGAAGAAGCCGATCCGGGCCTCTCCCTGAATGGCGAGACGCACATCCTCCACCATCTGGCCGGTGCTCATCTCGAAGACGAGAAAATTTTCGATACGCGTTGCAAGATCCCGAACTTCGTTCGTCGGGAAGGGCCAGAGGGAGATCGGGCGGAAAAGCCCGGCCCGGATGCCCGCATCGCGCAGCCGTTTGATGGCCCCTTTGGCGATCCGGGCGGCCGTCCCGTAGGCAACCAGGATCAGTTCCGCGTCTTCGGTTCGGAAGAGCTCGCAGCGCGTTTCCTGCCGGGCGATGGTTCTGTATTTCCGGTCCAGCATCCAGTTGTGTTCTTCGAGCGCCAGGGGATCGAGGATGAGCCCCCGGATGATCTTGCGCTTGCCGGCGCCTGCGCCCTTCATGATCAAGCCTTCCGGATAGGCCCGCGGTTCGGGTTCCTTGAAGACCACCGGCTCCATCATCTGCCCCATCATGCCGTCGGCGAGGATCATGACGGGCGTCCGGTAACGGTCGGCGAGGTCGAAGGCGTCCATGGTCAGGTCGGCGAGCTCCTGCGCCGAAGCAGGTCCGAGAACGATGGTCCGGTAATCCCCGTGGCCGCCGCCCCGCGTGGCCTGGAAATAGTCCCCCTGGGACGGGCTGATGTTGCCCAGACCGGGACCGCCCCGCATCATGTTGACGATTACGGCCGGAAGCTGGCAGGCTGCCATGGAGGAGATACCCTCCTGCTTGATGGAGATCCCCGGTCCCGATGAAGAGGTCATGGAACGGGCGCCGGCGGCGCTCGCACCGATCACCATGTGAATGGCCGCGACCTCGCTTTCCGACTGGACAAAGACGCCGCCCTCCACCTGTCGCAGACGCTCCGCCATGTACTCCGGGATTTCATTCTGCGGCGTGATGGGATAACCGGCGTAAAACCGGCATCCCGCCCGGATGGCGGCCTCCGCGATGACCTTGTTTCCCTGCATCAGTACTTTAGTCACGGTAAACCTCTATGGCGATATCCGGACAGGTGATCGCACAAAGCGTACATCCCGTGCATTCCCCCTGCTCGTCCTTGAAACAGACCGGGCGGTAGCCCCTGGAGTTGAACTCCTGGGAGGGGACGATCAGCCCCTTTTTACACGCATGGATGCACAGGTGGCACTCCTTGCACAGCTCCCTGTCGATAATGATGTGGCCTTTCAAATCATTTGTCTCCTTCGATTCCGGGGACACGTTCCGATCCCTTTGGGCTTCCGAAACATGTCCCCCCACATTCCAAGTCCAACAATTCCGCATCCGTTTACTGAAAAGAATGATGGGAGTTCCTTGCGCATATCTTGAAGAAAGTCAAGTCGAAAATCAACGAAGGGGGCGACGGTTATCATCCGGAACGGGGGAGATCTCCGGGTCAGAGCCGGGTGATCTGGAATCCTTCCATTTTGATCGCGACGGAACGCTGGAGGATTTCGATTTCGATGACGAAGAGTTCCTTTTCATAGTCCGTTCTGAGAACGTGACCTTCCATTCCCTTGAAAGGGCCGTCGATGATCCGGGCCGGTTCCCCGACTCTCGGATACTGGAACTGTTGCACCTCCACCTTCGAATCGACGATCCGCCGGATGGCATCGATCTTGGCGTCGGGGACGGGGATGGGTTCCGAACCGGCGGACTTTCCGAGGAGGCGGACCACGCCAAAGGTTTTGAGGACATCGAGCTTGATCTCGTTATCCAGCGCGGTGGTTTCGACAAAGAGATACCCCGGAAACATCGGGAGCATGATTTTCTTCCGCCTGTCTTTCCGCTTGCTCCAGACCTCCAACTTCGGTAGAAAGGCGTGAAAGGACTTCTGCTGGAGACCGAGACAGACCCGGTCTTCATGGCGGCTTCGCGTGTGTACGGCATACCAAGGCATGGATTTCTCTTTCGGCATGTTTGGGCATGATCTATACCAAAGGTCGGCAATGATCAAGGGTTAAGAAAACAAGATGATACTGAAGATCAACGGATTGGCCCTCGCCCTGGGCGAGCGGGAGAATCTTCTTCCCGCCCGCGTTGCCTCGCTCCTAGGTCTTTCCGGGGATGCAATCACCGATCTCCGCGTGATCCGGAGGTCGATCGATGCGCGGCGTTCCCGCCCGCCCCGCTTTGTTTTTCTGCTGACTGTCCGGCTGGCGGACGGTGTCGGCTGGCGGGCGGATTCGGCTTGGAGTGCGGCGGGGGTGACGGTGGAGGAGGCGCCGGACAGTCCGGAAGAGCCGCAGGGGCCATCGGGGCGCGCCCTCGTCTTCGGGCGAAGACCGGTGGTCGTCGGCTGCGGACCGGCGGGGCTCTTTGCCGCCCTCGCGCTTGCCGAAAAAGGGGCCCCCGTGCTTCTGCTCGAAAGAGGGAAAGCGGTTTCGGAACGTCTCTCGGATGTCCGCGCCTTCTGGGAAAACGGCATCCTGAACCCGGAGAGCAACGTCCATTTCGGAGAGGGCGGTGCGGGAACCTTTTCAGACGGCAAACTGACAACGCGGGTCAGGAACCCTTACACCGCCTGGGTCAAGCGGGTTCTTGCGGAGATGGGGGCGCCGGCGGAGATCCTGACGGACGCACGCCCCCACATCGGGACGGACCGCCTGCGGGAGATCGTTGTGAATCTCCGCAACCGGCTGATCGGGATGGGCTGTGAGGTCCGTTTCGGGTCGCAGGTGACCGATTTTCTGATCCGTCAGCGGAAGCTCGTCGGGATCGTCGTGAATGGTTCCGAAGAGATCCGGGCGGACCATTTGATTCTCGCGACCGGACAGTCCGCCGACGATACCTACCGGAAGCTGGCTGAAAGAGGGATCGCTCTTGCGCCCAAGGCCTTTGCGATGGG
>JAHFBU010000292.1 GCA_023249795.1 Syntrophaceae bacterium | reverse complement strand
GGTTGTCCAAACCGTGCCGTTGTAATGAAGGATTTTGCCGTGGCCATCCGCATTGTACCCTACAGCAAAGATGTCATCGGGGCCGCTTCCCCAAACGCCCATGAGGTCATCGGTCGTCCCGGAGGACATCGCCGTCCAGGCTGTGCCGTTGTAGTGGAGGATCGTCCCATTGCTTCCAACCGCGAAGATGTAATCGACCACATTTCCCCAGAAGCCCTTGGTCGTGTTTCCCCAGACGCCATAAAGGTCATCAGTTGTGCCGGAGGGCATCGTCGACCAGGAAGTGTCGTTGTAATGGAGGATTGTGCCGCCACTCCCCACTGCAAAGGCATCGTTGGCCCCACTCCCCCAGATGCCATTGAGATCTTTTCCCTGCGACACCGGGTTCTGCCGCTCCCATCCGGCATGCGACCCTGCCGGGGCAAGCATCAACACGAACACGAGGGCAGACAGCAACACAACTGCCGCCTTCAACCTTCTTCTGATCGTTTCCGTCAATACCTTTCTCATATCCTTGCTCTCAGCATGGGATACCCCGCAGCTTGCGGCGGTTGTTTTGTTCCGGGGACACGTTCCGATCCCTTCGGGCTTCCGGAACATGTCCCCGATATCTCACTCCTTAGCCGGGAATGGAATTCTTACGGCACCTTATACCATGATCCCTCTTCGGGCAGAAATGGTTTTTGGCCGCACCGGTTGCATCCGAGCCACGCTCCCATTGACACACCATCCCCTGCTGCATATACTACGATCAACGTTGCAAGAGCGGGTGGAAAGATCGGGCGAGGGAGAGGGCGAAGAGATGATGCCGGATGAGCCGGGCAGCCTGTCAGAACCGGGTTCAGAGGTCGAACAGGAGATCCGGGAACCGAAGATGTACCGGGTGATCCTGCATAACGACGATTACACGACCATGGACTTTGTGATCGAGGTTCTCATCTCGATCTTCAATAAACCTGCGGCGGACGCCACGAGGATCATGCTCGACGTTCACCAAAGGGGAAAGGGCGTCTGCGGGGTCTATACCTATGACATCGCGGCGACCCGGGTAAATTGCGTTCATCAACTGGCCAGGTTGCGGGAATTCCCCCTGAAATGTTCCCTGGAGAAGGCCTGAGGGGGAGAAAGAAGAATCATGAAGATCAGCGAAAACCTCAACCGGATTATTATGGCGGCGTATGCTGAGGCGAATGTCCGGCGGCATGAATTCATCACGCCTGAACACCTCCTTTACGCCTGCCTTTTTTTCGACGAGGGCAAGGAGATCATCGTCCACTGCGGCGGTGATCCGGCGCACCTGAAGGAGGTCATCGAGAAGCACCTCGACGAGTCGGACACGGCCATGGCCAAAAAAACCCGGGCTGCCCAGTCCATCGGTTTCCAGAGCGTCCTCGAACGGGCCGCCTGGCACACCTCCTCAGCCCAGAAGGAGACCCTGGAGCTGGGGGACATCCTCGTTTCCCTTCTCGAAGAGAAGGAATCCCACGCCTCCTTCTTCCTCCAGCGCGAGGGAGTCTCCCGGCTGGGGCTGCTCAATTACATCTCTCACGGCATCTCGGCGCTCCCCGGAGAGGAAGGCGAACAAAGAACAAGCCCGGGAACGCGTGAGGGGGATGCGGCCCGGGAGGACAAAGAAGATCAAAGCAAATTCCTCAGAGCTTACACGACCGAACTAACCGCCAAGGCTAAGGCCGGCGAGATGGATCCGCTCATCGGCCGGGAGGAGATCCTCTCAAGGACGATCCAGGTGCTCTGCCGCCGTTTCAAGAATAACCCGGTCCACGTTGGAGAACCGGGGGCGGGAAAGACGGCGATTACCGAAGGGCTTGCCCAACTCGTGGCCAAGGGCCATGTCCCGAAAAAACTTCGGGACGTAAAGATCTACTCCCTCGACATGGGGGCGGTCCTCGCCGGCACCCGCTATCGCGGCGATTTCGAAGAGCGCATGAAACGGGTCCTCGCCGAACTCCAGAAACAGGAGAACGCGATCCTCTTTATCGACGAGATCCACAACATCGTCGGTGCGGGGGCCGTTTCCGGCGGGTCGATGGACGCTTCCAACATCCTCAAGCCCGTCTTGGTCTCGGGAAAGCTGCGCTGCATTGGCTCGACGACCTATGACGAATACCGGAAACATTTCGAGAAGGACGGCGCACTCTCCCGCCGTTTCCAGAAGGTCGAGGTCCCTGAACCCTCCGTCGAGGAGACCGTCCGGATACTCGACGGGCTCCGCGAACGTTACGAGACCTACCACCAGGTCTCCTATACGCAAGAGGGGCTCCGGGCGGCCGCCGAACTCTCCGGCCGCTACATCAGCGACCGCCGCCTTCCGGACAAGGCGATCGATGTGATCGACGAGGCAGGCGCCTTGATTTCAATGAA
>JAHFBU010000291.1 GCA_023249795.1 Syntrophaceae bacterium | reverse complement strand
CAGTCCGCAAACCCACCTGCAACGAAAGATAAGCATCAGATCCCCCGCCGTCAAGGGATGTGGGACTATATTTGACGATCAAGAAAGTGGGAAGAGAGAAGGGTCTGGGGCTATCCTCCGTTTAGGACATTGTTCAAGGCCACGGCGAGACCATCACCGTGGATGCGGAAAGAGGGAAGGGCACGGCTTTCAAAATCGGCTTCCTCGCCCGGGGTCGGCGCCTGCCTGCTGGGGCAAAACGACCGATATGACGGAGGCCATCGTCACATCAGAGGAACAGGCTCTCCTGATGCCCGTCTATAGGGATGGGCATCTACAGGAGACCAAATACTCTGAAATACTAATGAGGTATGAGCGGTTGGGATCAGTAGCCGCCACCACCGCCACCACCGCCACCACCGCCACCGCCACCACCGCCTGAACCGCTGCCGCCGCCGCTGCCGCCACTGCCGCCTGAACCGCTGCCTCCACCGCCACGGCCTTCGGCCAATCCTCCCTCGATTACGCCGAGTCCGTCTGCCCGAGAACCGGTCCTGATTTGATTGCAGAATTGCTGGGCAATGGTTTCCGCCTCTCCGTAGCGGGCTTCGTTGATGAAGGTGCTTCGCATTCGCGCCATCTCGCTCACGGTAAAACGGTTTTGCAGAGCCCTGCAGACGACGTCCGTCAACGTTTCCGAAAGGACTCCCGACCTTGCCATATCGCGGGCTACCTGAAAAGAGATCATTGAAAGCGAGATCGCCTGTTCACGATTAATAGACCGGGTCTGTTTCCTGACATTTTCCGTTATGCGCGCCAGATCCCTTTCCAGGATTCCGGCGGCCAGCCCCTCCGCGATGGTTTGCCCCAACGCCTGCCGCAGCTTTTCCTCGGCGATCAAGGCCCTCGCCTGTTGAAAGGAGATGGAATAGCGCGATCGCACGGTTCCCATGGCTTGAACGATCCTTTCAGAATCCACCTTTTTTGCCATCCCTTCATAGGCTTTGTTCACGATAGGGCTGATCGGCAGGCCTTCCTGTTGGGCCGCCATGATGATTTCATACGCCCTTACCATATGGTCTTCGGTAAATCGATATTCCTCCATTCGACGTGTCAGGGTGACAGCAACATCGGAATCCATTCCGGCGTGTACGGCATCCGCAATGCGGGCTCTGACGGCGTCGGATGTTCCGTTGGGCAGTCGGCTGTTCCAATCGGTTGCGAAGGCTGCGGTCGCGATCGCAAGCAGGATGGAAAGGGCCATGATGAGCGTCTTCATGTTCAGACTCCTTTTGTTCATAATACGTGGGGAACGGGTCCCGGTTACAAAATTTCCGGTTTGGTTCAGAATCGATACTTGCCGGGCTTATATAAACAATTGTATGCCCCGAAATCGTCCTTCTCCCGGCACTGACAATCGGGGAGATAAACTTTGCCGTCAACGACGTAAAAGTAGGTAAACTCTCCTTTGTCCGGGACGGTCACCTCCCAGGTCGTATCGTCCGTTTTCCGCGCCCCCTGGAGTCCAAAACCCTCAAGTGAGGAGGAGAAGAGGACTTCGCGCGCTTGTCCATCCTTCAGACGGAGGTGGACCCGGTCATCCTCCAGGTAGTAGGAATGGACCGCACATCCGGTGATGAGAATAGCAACCGCCAGGAGCCGTATAAGAAGAGACATCATAAAGTCGTTCCTCCGATTGAGAGGACGGTATTCTCGCTGCCGAAATCATCGCTCTCCCGTGTCCGGATGGTCGGATCGGGCATCCGCACCGAGCCGTTGAGAAGGTAGGCGAACCGGTGTTCTCCGCGCGGCAGGTTGGAGGTGTATTCCCAGTAACCGCTCGAGCCCGCCTGCTCCATGGGCACGGCCCTCCAGCCCGTGAAGCTGCCCGTGATGTCGACGCGGCTGACGTCGGGGCGGTACAGGATGAAGCGATACGGGATATCGGGAGCCTGGGTCGGCGTGAAGGTAAAAAACAGGACGAGCAGCGACAGTGCCGCTCCGGCTGTCACGAGTCCGAGAGGGCGGAGAAAACGAAAAGAGGACAAACGTTTTGCTCTGACTTCCGCTGCCGGGTAACGATCGACGGGATTTGATCGAAGCAGCCGTTCCTGTTGGAGGAGTTCAACCGTTTCATCCTTGAACGGTTTCGACTCGTGGATGGTCTCGACGAAATCGATTTTGTCGCCGAGCGTCAATTCATCGTCAATAAACATACTGATCATTTGGGAACTCATCTGTCTCCCTCCTTGAGTCTTTCCCTGAGTTTGAGGCGGGCCCGGTGAACCTTTACCTTCACGTTGGCCTCGCTGATACCGACGAGGGAAGCGATCTCCCTGTAGGAGAGATCCTCACCCGCGGCAAGAGCCAGAATCTCCCGCTCGTCGTCGTCGAGCAGCTTCATGGCGGAG
>JAHFBU010000290.1 GCA_023249795.1 Syntrophaceae bacterium | reverse complement strand
GCAGGTGACCGATTTTCTGACCCATCAGCGGAAGCTCGTCGGGATCGTCGTGAACGGTTCCGAAGAGATCCGGGCGGACCATTTGATTCTCGCGACCGGACAGTCCGCCGACGATACCTACCGGAAGCTGGCTGAAAGAGGGATCGCTCTTGCGCCCAAGGCCTTTGCGATGGGGCTGCGCGTCGAACATCCACAGGAGATCATCAACCGGATCCAGTACGGCCGGTGGGCCGGCCATCCGGACCTGTCTCCCGCCGATTATTTTCTCACGGCGAAGATCGAGGCGCTGGACCGCTCCGTCTACTCCTTCTGCATGTGTCCCGGCGGCATCGTGATCGGGTGCAGTGCAGAGGCGGGCGGGGTGATCACCAACGGGATGAGCCGCTTTCGCAGGGAGAGCCCCTATGCAAACAGCGCCGTGGTCGTCAATGTCCGTATTGAGGATCTCGGAGGCGAAGGCCCGCTCGCGGGGCTCACCTTCCGCAGGCGCTGGGAGGAGGAGGCGTTTCGTGCGGGAGGCGGAGACTATCACGCCCCGGGACAGAAGCTGACCGATTTTCTGGAGGGGACGGAGCGCTCCGCCGTCGGAGGGTGTAGTTTCCTTCCCGGTGTCCGCGAGGCGGACCTGAGGGAGGTTCTTCCCCACTTTGTTACGGAGGCGCTGAAACGGGGGTTCGCCGAATTTGAACGGAAGATGCCGGGGTTCATCACCGGCGAGGCCCATCTGATCGGCGTGGAAACCAGGACCTCCTCGCCGGTCCGGATACTGCGGGGTGAGGATGGACAGGGAGTGAACGCGGCGGGGCTCTTTCCATGCGGGGAGGGGGCCGGTAACGCGGGGGGAATCGTCAGCTCCGCCCTCGACGGGATCAGGGCGGCCGAGAAACTCATTTTGTCGCTGGGTGGTTAATGGGGATCGATATGAAATCGGTTCCCGATTCTTGACGAATTCGTAAAAAGTCGACTTTAGCCTCTTTGTGTCATTCCCGAGGAAGCGGGAATCCCGTCATTCAAGCTTGTTATGGACTCCCGCTTTCGCGGGAGTGACAGGGTTTTGGACTTATTACGAGAGCGTCATTCTTTGCTGAGAATTTGTCCCCTTCAAGTCGGTATCCGGGCATCCAGAATCAGGTCCGGCCCGCTGCGGGTGACCCGCAGGAAGGAAAACCCCAAGGCGTCGTCCATTTGCCGGACGCCGATGTCGCCGATGGCGTTGATGCCCTCGCCCATGATCTTCGGGGCGAGGATGACGATCAGGCGGTCGGCCAGATTTTCCTTCAGGAAGGATGTGGCCACGGCGGCGCCCCCCTCGACGAGGAGGGAAGCGATCTTCCTTTTTCCAAGCAGCGTCAGGAGTTCATGCAGATCGACGCGTCCGGCCGGATCCTCGCCGATCTCCAGGACCTCGATTCCCCTCTTCTCCAGGAGCCGCCGTTTCTCTTCCGGGGCGCGGCGTGTCGCGGCCGCAAGCGTCCGTTTTCCGTCCGTAAAAACGGTGGCGTCCGGCGAAAGACGCAAATGGGAATCGATGACGATCCGGAGCGGATCCCGCCCACGGACCAGGCGGCAGGTGAGCTCCGGGTTGTCCGCAAGGATGGTACCCGCGCCGACGAGGATCGCGTCGTGGACCGCCCTCAACCGATGGGCGAAACGGAGGGACGGGGGCGAACTGATCCAGCGCGAGTGGCCGGATGCGGTCGCGACCCGGCCGTCGAGGGTCTGGGCGAACTTGAGGGTGACATAGGGAAGACCGGTCCGGATGTATTTGAAGAAGACCCGGTTGCTCTCCCGGCAGGCCTCCTCAAGGACGCCGACCTCCGTTTCGATGCCGCTCTGTCGGAGGGCCTCGATGCCCCTTCCGGATACCAGGGGGTTGGGATCGACGGTGCCGACGACCACGCGGCCCGGTCGGCACGCGATCAGCGCCTCCGCGCACGGGGGGGTCCGGCCGTGATGGCTGCACGGTTCCAGCGTGATGTAAAGGGTCGCCCCGGCGATCGGTTCCGTTGCATTTCGGATGGCGTCGATCTCCGCGTGGTTCTCGCCGCAGCAGCGGTGGAACCCCTCGGCAATGATCCGGCCGTCCCGGACGATGACGGCGCCGACCAGGGGATTCGGGCTGACGCTTCCCTCCCCCTTCCGTGCCAGCGCGAGGGCCCGGCGCATGAACCTTTCATCAACCGAACGTGCCTTATGGTCTTCCATGAGATGCTTCCCCAGTTTTCTGGCCTCTCTTTTATAACATGACCATGGGGGATGTAAACGGTTTTTCGTTGAGATCCCTTTTGAAAATGTGCTATGAGTCAGCCCCACGGGGACAGATTTCAAAGCTGTCTCCGTAAGGCGAACCGAAAGGAGAAATGTATGAAGGGTGTCGTCCTTGCGGGAGGACTGGGGAC
>JAHFBU010000052.1 GCA_023249795.1 Syntrophaceae bacterium | reverse complement strand
TGCGCGTGATCAGCAATGTCTTTTCCACGACATCGCCGATGGTGTCTCCCATTTGAACCCGGTCGCCGATCTTGAAAGCCCGCATATAGGTGAGAATTACCCCGGCGACGGTATTTGCCACGGCAGACGTGGAGCCGAGCGACAAAAGAACGCCGAGAAAGATCGAAATCCCTTTGAAGGCTGGGGATTCGGAACCGGGGAAATAGGGGTAGGCCATCACTGCCGCGAAGGCAATCACGAGGAAACGGATGATCTTGAAGGTCGGGTCCGACCACTCGGGGAAAAAACCGGGAAGTGAGATCGTCTCCTTTCCGATTTCGGCAAAGAAAAACCGGATGACCTTGAGGAAATAATGCGTGACCAGGATGATCACGGCAATGAAGAAGATATTGGGCACATAGGCCCATATTGCCTGGGCGATGATTGCGAACGGGGAAATTATAAAATGAAGGAGATCCGCGGAAAACCCCCTTGTCCATGGAAAGAAGCTCAAAAGGAGGGGGATATAGAAATAAAAGATCATCAGAATGAGGAACATCCTGATGCCTCTGACAATCCCGATGAGAAGAGCCGCTATTCTGTCGGCGTGAATGATCTCAAGGGACTGGATATGGATGCTGCGGATTCGCGTTCCGCGCCAGAACTCGATCTTTGCGTTAAGTTTCGGAAAGAATCTGTTGAAGGCGACCAAAAGGACGATCAGACCCACGGTTGCCAGGAAGGCATACGCCGAGCCGAGCAGGACGGCATTGAAGCTGTACTCCCGGTGGTAGCCGTCAACCGCTGTACGGAATATTCGGACATAGAAATCTGCCAGCGCCTTGCGCGGCTGCCCTTCAGTCGCGGCGTCAGCATCGGTGACGGTCATGAGGACCAGGTCTCCGCTGACGATGTCGGTTGTTGAGTCGCCATCGACAGCGGTAATGGAATCGACACGGAGCAACGGATCCTTCACAAGCTTGGCAAGCCGGTCGGAGATGGCTCGCGCCCTGTCGGCCGGGTCAAAGGAAAGGATCCTCCCCCGGATGATGAGGAGCGGCTTGCCGTCCAGGATGACCTGCCCCTCGGGAAGTTTGACGGCTGCCGTAGCGGCCGGCTTGTCGGCAGTCGGTCGGGGGACGGCAGATGCGTATGTGGCTAAAGAGAAGAAGAGAACGATTGCAACAATAATGATTTTTTGGATCATGGCCCCTCCCTGAGTGACCCTTGTCATGAACGGCTCTCGCTCCCATTGGCAAGTTGCGCTTCCGAAACATGCATCCGACAGTGAGTGCCGGAGGGTTAATCAGAGGGAATCAGCTGTCGTGATAATATGAGATTGTTCCTTGCCATCGGAACATAAAATGAGTTGTCGTGTTCGTCAACAAAAAGAGATCACTCATCCTGAATATTGAGACACTTTTTGTCCTAAGAAATTAGTAAAACCTGTAAGCCCTTATCTCGGCACGATCAGTTCTTTCCGGCGACGTTGAGCCGGGCCAAAGCCCGCACCAGTGCCGCCCGGCTCTTCTGGAATTCGACATCCTCTTTGGGGAGCTTCGCCAATTTTTCCTCGGCCCGCTCCTTCGCCCGGCGCGCCCTTTCGACGTCGATCAGGTCCGACCTCTCCGCGGTCTCAACCAGAACCGTGACTTTGGAGGCGGTGACCTCCGCATAGCCGGTGTTCACAGCATAACGGGTTTTCTTTTGATCCTGGGTAAAGCTGAGTTCTCCGATATCGACCGAGCTCAGAAGGGAGGCGTGCCCCTTGAGAACCCCAAACTCGCCCTCGGTGCCGGGAATGGTCACCTCTTCGACTACACCCGAGAAGGCCATCATCTCGGGGGTCACGATTTCCAATGTCAATGCGTCAGCCATCCGATCCTCCGGCTATTCGGCGAGTTTTCTCGCCTTTTCTATGACCTCTTCGATGCCGCCGACCATGTAGAAAGCCTGTTCGGGCAGGTCGTCGTGCTTCCCGTCGAGAATCTCCTTGAAGCCCCGGACGGTGTCGGCCACCTTGACAAACTTGCCCTCCGTCCCGGTGAACTGGGCCGCCACGAAGAAGGGCTGGGAGAGGAAACGCTGAACCTTTCTCGCCCGATTTACGGTTATCCTATCCTCCTCGGAGAGTTCATCCATTCCGAGGATCGCGATAATATCCTGGAGGTCCTTGTATTTCTGGAGCGTCACCTGAACCCGCCGCGCCACCTCGTAGTGCTCCGCGCCCAGAACGTTCGGGTCCAGAATGCGGGATGTCGAATCCAGGGGATCCACGGCCGGATAGATGCCGAGTTCCGAAAGCGGCCGGGAGAGAACGACGGTCCCGTCGAGGTGGGCAAACGTCGTCGCCGGCGCCGGATCCGTCAGGTCGTCGGCGGGGACGTAAACGCACTGAACCGCCGTGATGGACCCCTTGTTGGTGGAGGTGATGCGTTCCTGAAGTTCTCCAAGGTCGGTGGCCAATGTCGGCTGGTAGCCCACGGCGGAGGGCATGCGGCCCAGAAGGGCCGACACCTCGGAACCGGCCTGCGTGAAACGGAAGATGTTGTCGATAAACAGAAGAACGTCCTGCCCTTCCACATCGCGGAAGTATTCCGCCGATGCGAGGGCCGTCAGGGCCACGCGGGCCCGGGCGCCGGGCGGTTCGGTCATCTGTCCGTAAACCAGGGCGGCCTGCTTGATGACCCCGGAGTCCTTCATTTCAAGGTAGAGGTCGTTCCCCTCGCGGGTTCGCTCGCCAACGCCCGCAAAGACGGAGATGCCCCCGTGATGCATGGCGATGTTGTGGATCATCTCCATCATGACGACGGTTTTACCGACGCCGGCGCCGCCGAACATTCCCATCTTGCCGCCACGCGGAAAGGGGACGAGAAGGTCGATGACCTTGACCCCGGTTTCAAGCACGTGGACCGAGGTTTCCTGTTCGATGAAGCTGGGAGCCTCGCGGTGGATGGGCATACGATGTTTCGCTTCAATCGGTCCCAGACCGTCGACGGGTCTGCCGACCACATTGATGATCCTTCCGAGGCATTCGGGGCCTACCGGCACGCTGATCGGTTCCCCCAAGTCCTTCGCCTTCATCCCGCGTACCAGACCATCGGTGATGTCCATGGCGATGCAGCGGACGACGTTGTCGCCCAGGTGCTGGGCAACCTCTACGATCAGGTTGTCTTCGGTGTCGTTGATCGTCGGATTGGTAATGGCGATGGCGTTCATGATGTTCGGGAGTTGTCCCTCCTCGAACGCCACATCGACAACCGGACCTATGACCTGTACAAGTCTTCCAATGTTCATACCCTTCTCCTTAAAATGGTGAAGCCGCGGCCGGCCTGCGCCTGCCCGCCCCTTATTCTTTATCCTTTCGCCAGCGCCTCGGTACCGCCCACGATGTCCATCAACTCGGCCGTGATTGCCGATTGTCTCACCTTGTTGTACTTGAGGGTCAGGCTTTGAATCAGATCCTCGCAATTCCGGGTGGCGTTGTCCATCGCCACCATCCGGGCGCCATTCTCTCCAGCCGAGGTTTCGAGCATCGCCCGGAAGATCAGGACATGCACGTACATCGGGAGCAGTTTCTCCAGAAGAATCTCCTCAGAGGGTTCATAGATATAGTTGAGCCGCTTGTCCAGTCCGATTTCCTTCTCGCTTCCAATAGAGGGGAGAGGGAAGAGCCGGACCACGGTGGGCCGTTGCACCGCGACGTTGGCGAACTCATTGAAAAGGAGGTAGAGCTCGTCGTACTCTCCGGCAACGAACGGCGGAATGACATCGTCGGAGATTTTCACGGCGAGATTGATGTCGAATTTGCCGAATACATCCGCCCTGGGGTTGACGGTTTTGGCTTTCTTACGAAAGAAGTCCCGCGCCTTCCGCCCGATGGGGATGAGTTCAACCTCCCGGCCCTCGCGGCTCTTCTCCCTGATGAACCGCTCGGTCGCCTTGATCAGATTGCTGTTGAAGGCTCCGCAAAGACCCCGGTCGGAGGTCATGCAGATCACACGAATCCGTTTGGCCTCCCTGACCGCAAGCAGGGGATGGGACTTTGCGTCCACGCGGAGCGCGAGGCTGCTCAAAACCTCCATGAACTTGACCGCGTAGGGCCGGAAGTTCTCCATCCGTGTCTGGGCGGCCTTGAACTTCGAGGCGGCCACCATATTCATCGCCCGGGTGATCTGCCTGGTTTTGTTGAAGGCGGTGATCTTTCGTTTAATATCCTTGAGTGCGGCCATTCAAACCTGCTCCGTGGATTCCCGCTTTCGCGGGAATGACAAAAAAATGATTTTCAAAGTTCCTGCTTCGTATTCCGCTTGCGTTTATTCGGCGACAAAAACCGAATCGAACTCCGCGAGCACTTCCCTTAACTTCTTTTCGAGTTCGGGACTGATGATCTTCTTTTCGTCGATCTCCTTCATGATCTCCGGATACTTGCCCTTGACAAAGGCCAGAAGCTGGGGCTCGTAGTACTTAAGTTTATCCACCGGATATTTGTCGAGGAAGCCCCGCGTGCCGGCAAAGAGAATGGTGACCTCCTCTGCAAGCGACATGGGGGCAAACTGCGGCTGCTTGAGGATTTCAACGAGCCGGATGCCGCGATCGAGCTGGGCCTGCGTGGCCTTGTCCAAATCGGAGCCGAACTGGGCAAAGGCAGCCAGTTCGCGGTACTGGGCAAGGTCGAGCTTCAGTGTGCCGGCGACCTGCTTCATCGCCTTCACCTGCGCCGCGCCGCCGACGCGGGAAACGGAGAGCCCCACGTTGATCGCCGGGCGGATGCCGGAGAAAAAGAGGGAGGGCTCCAGATAAACCTGGCCGTCGGTGATCGAAATAACGTTCGTCGGGATGTAGGCGGAAACGTCACCCGCCTGCGTTTCGATGATCGGAAGCGCCGTGAGCGATCCGCCGCCGAGTTCCTTGCTGACGCGGGCGGCCCGTTCCAGAAGCCGGGAGTGGTTGTAGAAGATGTCGCCGGGGTAGGCTTCGCGTCCCGGCGGACGCCTCAGAAGGAGCGAGATCTGGCGGTAGGCCACGGCCTGCTTGGAGAGGTCGTCGTAGATGATCAGGGCGTCCTGGGCTCGGTCCCGGAAGTATTCGCCGATGCTGCAGCCGGCATAGGCGGCAATGTATTGCAGGGTTGCAGGGTCGCTGGCGCAGGCGGCGACAACACAGGTATAGGACATGGCGTCGTTCTTCTTGAGATTCTCCACCACCTGGGCGACGGTCGATTTCTTCTGGCCGATGGCGACGTAGATGCATTTCACGCCGGTCCCCTTCTGGCGGATGATTGCGTCGATGCCGACGGCGGTTTTCCCGATCTGGCGGTCGCCGATGATCAGCTCGCGCTGGCCGCGGCCGATGGGGGTCATCGCGTCGATCGCCTTCAGGCCGGTGTACATCGGTTCGTTGACCGGCTGGCGGAAGACCACGCCGGGGGCGATCATTTCAATACGGCGGTATTCAGTCGTCTCAATGGGACCCTTGCCGTCCAGCGGGGCGCCCGTAGCATCGATGACGCGGCCGAGGACCGCCTCTCCGACGGGGATCTGGGCGATCTTGCCGGTCCGCTTTACGATGTCGCCTTCCTTGATATGGGTGACTTCGCCGAGGATGGCGACGCCGACGTTGTCCGTTTCAAGGTTCAGAACCATGCCGAGGATTCCCCCGGGGAATTCCAGCAGCTCCATGGCCATGGCGTTCTCCACGCCATAGACCCGGGCGATGCCGTCGCCGACGGAGAGGACCGTTCCCGTTTCGCTGATATCCAGTTTCTTTTCGTATTCCTTGATCTGCCTGGATATGATTTCGCTGATTTCCTCTGCCCTGATGGTTTTCATGCGCTATAGTTCCTCCCCTAAGAGATTCCTGATGTTGTTCAGTTGCGTCCGGATGCTGCCGTCGTACAGCGTGTCCCCAACCCGGACGACGATGCCCCCGAGCAGGGCGGAGTCTTCCAGAACGGTCATCTCAACCGTCCTGCCGGTCAGCCCTTCGAGCCCCGTCTGCAGGCGATTGGAGAGCTCGCCGGTGAGCGGAAAAGCCGTCTTCACCGTAACCCGCACCTTCTTGAGGGCGTCGTCCATCAACTCCCGGTAGCAGCCCTCGATGTCGGAGAGAATGTCGATGCGACGCTTGTCAACCAGAAGTTTCAGAAAGTTTGCGGTCAGCGTGGAAACGCTGATCTTCTCCAGGATCGATTCCACAACCGCTTTCTTGTCGGATTGAGCGAAGATGGGGTTCGCCAAAAACTCGCCCAGACTTTTGTTTTCCCTGAGAACGTCCGAAAAGCGAACCAGTTCGCCGTAATACTCCTCGTACCGCTTCTCCTCGCCGACAATTTCGAAAAAAGCCCGTGCGTATCGCTTTGCGATATTGCTGCTGATCATTTATTGACCACCTTCTCGATATAGTCTTTCACCAGGGCTTCGTGATCGTCCGCCTTGATATTCTTTTGAATAAGCTCTCCGGCCATCTGCGTGGAGAGGCGGACCGCCTCGATCCGGAGATCCCGGCTCGCCTTGTTGAACTCCTGCTCCATCCGCCTCTGGGTGTCTTCCTTCATCTTTTCCGCGGCCTTCCGGGCGGCCTCTATGATCCGTTCTTTTTCGGTCAACCCCTGGGTCTGGATGATCCGGGTGATCTCATCGATCTCTCCCGTCGCCTTGTCCAGTTTTACGGCGTATTCCTGAAACTTCTTCTCCGCCTCCTCACGCGCCATCAGAGCCTCGGCAAGGCCGGTTCGGATCCCTTCCTGCCGCCCGGCAAAGAAAGCCTTGATTGGTTTTGCCGCAAACCAGTAGATGACGCCGACCAGGATAATGAAGTTGACTGCACGCCAGATAAAATTGAACCAGTTCGGTCCCTCCTCATGCCCGCCGCCCTCGCCGCCGGAGGCGTACGCCGCCGTCAGTGCGAAGAGGCAGAAGAAAAGAGTTGCGATAAGGGAAGTCCATACAGCCCTTCGCGCGATTCCCGTTCCCTGTACGTTGGTCTGATGTGCGTTCATCGGAGGCTCCTTCCCAGGACCTTTTCGGCAATTTCAACCGAGAGTTGCCGGGAATGATCGGTCAGGATTATTTTGGCGGCGTCGATTTCCCCATCGATTCGGGCCTGGAACTGTTCCATCATCCCGGGAATCTCCGCCCTGACCGCATCGACGACGGCCTTGGCCTCATCGGCGCCTTGCCGGACGATCTCGTTCTTCTGCTCGACGGCAGCCGCCTTGGCCTGGCGGAGCTTCTCCTCGTAGGCAGCCATCTTCTCTTCGACGGTCGCCTGAAGGCGCTTGATTTCGGCGTCGGAATCCTCGAAATGCTTCTTCCGTTTGTCGATCATGCCAAGGATCGGTTTGTAGAGCAGGACATTCAGGATAAAAATCAGCAGGAGAAAATTGACGATCTGGATTCCCAGGGAATAATCGAGACTGACCAAGTTCTGTCACCTCAAATAGGGTATTATGAATAACCGGGCGTAACCAAAGCACTTACCCCGGCTGCCGACATCTAATGATATTATTGCTGAATATGACCACGGACCACCAGTTGCAGCGTTCCGCGCTTCTATATTACTCTTCTCGGACTGTCAAGAAAAAATAAGGTGAAATCCGCCTCGGTCAGCTTCCTGGACTTGCCGCAAAGGCCCACCTCTGTCTGTCAGACTTTTTCTTAATCGTCTTCATTTATTTCCCTTCACCTCACGCTCAAGCTCTGCCGACGAAGCAGCGCAGAGGTTGAGAGGTCGGCTGGAACGCCTTTCAGGTTGCGCTCTTATCCCGAAGCAACGGACAAGCTAATCCCTAATCCACTGTGTTGCTTCCGCGAGTTCGCTGTTATGAAACATACGAACATGCCCTGGGATCCAAAGCCCAAATATCTTGATGGCCGTCCGTATCCACTCGACATCGGATACGACTGCGATTCTCTCCCAACCCGTGAGGTGCTTCAGACCCAATTTCGCATCGTCCCACATGGCGGCAGGTTCGAATCTCGTGAAGTCTTCACCCAGGTGATAGAGGAATCGAACCTTGTCTTGGTGAGAGAACAGTTTCTCCACCGCTGGCATTATGACGGACTCGTAATCGTACGCTGTGACCGTCCCTTTTGCGGTGAAGCCGAGGATATTGTCTGGTAGATCAGGTATCTTCTCAATCATTTCAGAGACTCCTTTGTTTGGTGTGATGTCCATTGGCAGCGGTAGGGCTACCTAATGGCGACGCTAAGCAATGGCATGCACCCACGGGAAGCGTAGCTTCCAAGGCAGGCGGAATGCCAACCGGTTTCAGCAAATTGTTGGAGCCGCGCGGTGTTTCGCGTCGGTTGCATTAGCCTTGTTATGGGAGCTTATTAATGCTGTCTTGCCCCCTTATTATTCAATCTAATTTGTTGTATTCATCATCGGATACAGGCTCCAGCCATTGGGCAGGGCCATTCTGTACGTTGGTTTCTACAGACAGATGTACAAGCCAGCTGTCTTTTGCTGCACCGTGCCAGTGTTTTACCTCCGCAGGAATCATAACTACATCACCGGGATGAAGTTCTTGCGCAGGCTTCCCCGCCTCCTGATACCAGCCTCGACCACCAGTCACCAGCAGAATCTGACCGCCGGGATGCTTATGCCAGTTATTACGACAGCCCGGTTCAAAGGTAACATTACCGATAGGGCAATTGAATTTTGTGCCATTTGGTACCAGCATTTGAAGGTATGCCTGGCCAACAAAGTTCTTACTGAACTGCGGAGGAAGCACATCGCCTTTGGGAAAAATCACGCTATTACTCAAATCATATATCGTGTTCATATTCGGCATACCTCCATAATGATGGTAACTGCATTCAGCATTCTGGGGAAACCGATATAGGGCATACACTGCACCATAGCGGAAAGCAGAGTTTCTTCGCTGTTGCCGACCTTCAGATTTCCGGCTGCATGAGATGCCATCTGCCGCTCTGTCCCGCCCAAGGCCACCAGCGCGCAGAAGACCAGCAG
>JAHFBU010000289.1 GCA_023249795.1 Syntrophaceae bacterium | reverse complement strand
GAGGGGGATTTGCGCGAGGTGATCGAGAGCTCCATCCCCTGCATCATAGGCGCTGCCAGGGGGTTGAACCGTCCGCGGTGTGCCACCCTCCCGGATATCATGAAAGCGAAAAAGAAAGAGATCAGGGTCATAAGCAAGGCGGAGCTCCGGATTCAGGAACCCCTTTCGACGGTCGAGCTTCTGGATCTTCAACCGGTCCCCGACCGGGGCCGGGGAACCATCCTGAACGGCAGGCCAGATGATATGGCGCACGAGCTTCTGCGCCTGTTAAGGGACGAGGCGAAGGTCATCTGAAATGACGGATCGGGGATCGATGGCGAGGATCGGCGTTTTCATTGATGAGAAGGGCGGCGAGATCAGGAAGACGACTCTCGGCGCGTTGTCCGCGGCAAGACGCCATGCCGCAAATGAGGTTTACGCCCTGCTGTTCGGCGGTCATCCGGAGGGCTGTCGCGAGGTGTTGCAGCGTTACGGCGCGGACAAGATCGTTGCGATCCGGACGCCCGGCCCGGACTTGGCGTCCTTCCCGGAAGCGAGGGCGGAGGCGCTTGGCCTGGCCATGGATGCATTTGGTCTTGATGCGCTCATCGGCGTCTCCAGCCCGTCCGGAAAAGATCTGTTGGCCCGCGTGGCATCGCTGAAAGGCGCCCCCCTGGTCCTGGACTGCCTGCAAATGGATCTCTCCTCCGGCATCGTCAAGAAATCCCATTTTTCCGGCAAGACAACGGCAACCCTTCGCCTGAACGGCCGCCCCTGGATTTTAGGGGTCAGGCCCAATGTGTTCCCCGAAATCGTCGATCCCCGCGAGGCGGAGATCCTGGCATTCGAGGCCCCGATACAGGCCGCGAAAAGACTGGTCATCCGCGAAATCAAACAGAGCGGCGTTGGAGGGGCGGATATCTCCGAGGCCGATATCATCATTACCGGCGGCCGCCCCCTCGGCTCCGCGGAGAACTTTAAGATCCTCGAAGACTGCGCCGCCCTTCTTAGCGCCGCGGTCGGGGCCTCCCGGGCCGCCGTGGATGCCGGCTTTGCTCCGCATGCAATGCAGGTCGGCCAGACCGGCAAAACGGTCAGCCCCAGACTCTATATCGCCTGCGGCATTTCGGGATCGGTTCAGCATTTCGCGGGCATGAAAACATCCGGGATCATCGTCGCCGTCAACAATGATGCCGATGCGCCCATTTTCGGCAAATGCGATTACGGACTTCTCGGCGATCTCTTTGAAGTGGTACCCGCCCTGACGAGGGCGTTGGGTGTTCCGGGGACACGTTCCGATCCCATCGGGCTTCCGGAACATGTCCCCGACGCCTCACTTTTCGATTCTGGTAAGGAGTGAATCATGCGAGACAGTGCACAGGTTGTCATCATCGGCGGCGGCATCGTGGGCTGCAGCATCGCCTACCATCTGACCCAAATGGGATGGAAGGATATCATCATTCTCGAAAAGGGTGAATTGACCAGCGGATCGACCTGGCATGCGGCGGGCCTTGTCGGGCAGCTTCGCTCCCATCGCAATGTGACGAGAATGCTTCAGCACAGCGTCAGCCTCTACGAAACGCTTGAAGCGGAAACGGGCCTCACCACCGGCTGGAAGCGCTGCGGCTGTCTCCATCTGGCGAGCACGGAGGACCGGCTCTTCGAACTGAAGAAAGGGGCCACCACCGCGCGCAGCTTCGGTCTTGAAATGCACATGATCACGCCCCGGGAAGCCCTGGAGATATTTCCCATCCTGGATATCGACGGCATCGTCGGCGCGGCCTTCATGCCCTCCGACGGTCAGGCGGATCCCAGCGGCCTGACCATGGCCCTGGCCAAAGGGGCGATGAACCGCGGCGCGACCGTGGAGCAGAAGACCCTGGTCACCGGTTTTCAAATCAGGGATAACCGCATTCAGGGTGTGGTGACGGATCGGGGAACGATCCGATGCGATACGGTCGTCAATGCGGCGGGCATGTGGGGCAGGGAAGTCGGCCGCATGATGGGGGTCAACATCCCGCTGGTCCCTTTTCAGCATCAGTATCTGGTGACGGAATCGATCGAGGGGCTGCCGCCCGATCTGCCCACCCTGCGGGACAAGGACAGCCTCCTCTATTACAAGGAGGAGGTCGGGGGGCTTGTCATGGGCGGCTATGAACGGGACGGGATTCCCTGGGCTGTTGATGGGATCCCCCGGGGATTCACGCAGGAGCTTCTGGAGCCGGATTTCGACCACTTCGAGCCCATCTCCCAGGCGGCCATGAAGCGCACCCCCTGCCTGGCTCATGCCGGCATTGCCCGGCTGGTCAACGGTCCGGAGGCCTTCACACCCGACGGTAATTGTATGCTGGGCCCGGCGCCCGAACTGGAAAACTGCTTCGTCGCCGTGGGATTCAACGCCTTCGGGATCGCGGCCGGCGG
>JAHFBU010000051.1 GCA_023249795.1 Syntrophaceae bacterium | reverse complement strand
TCAAAGCCATCGTCCGCAGCCTCGAATCTGTACTATAGGGGCAGCGGGAATGGAAGATCTCCGAAGCAGCTGGGAGAGAATCTTCGATCCATAATAAAATATACCATCCTGTTTTGTTCTCATATTCCCCGCGGCAGGCAGCGGGGATACGCTCGTCAAGAGATTCAGCTCCGACCAAGCGCGGAGGCCAGTGTGTTTCGCAGAGCCTCTTGATCGAAGCGTTTCCAGATATGATGGAATTCTGCTTGCTTCGTACGTGCTATCTCGCCCTGAAGCCCGTACAACTCCCCAAGCATGAACAGCATTCGCGGATCCAGCACGCTACCTCTCCATCTTTTCAGCAGGCGATCGATGAGGGCCCGGGTGAAGACGGTGTCCTGGAGATCCCCGAGACAGTCCTGGATTTTGACCACTTCAGCGATGAGCGGCTGTAGCGAATGGCCGTAAGCCGGACTGACAAATTCCAATGCATAGCGCAGCTTCTTAAATCGGATGCGAAGCTTGTGGAAACTCTCGAGATCCGGTTTTGCGACGACGCGGTTCCCCTGCGCAATCATGGCGTCGAACCTTGCAGTAATGATCGGAGGAACGGCCGCACTCAGGGCGACCAACGCGAGAGGCGCTGACGGATTTTTCGCCGCTGTTCTCCCGGCAAATGTTACGAGGCGGGAGTGAAGCTGACGCCAGCGTGTTGAGGCCAGCCCTGTCTTGAGTTTCGCCAAATAGGCCAGCCTATCTTTCGCGATCTGCTTCGTGAGGGTGTCGATGCTGCTTCTCGGTGCGATCTCGATGGCCTGTTTGAAATGGGAGAGGTTGAGCAGGAACACGTCGAGATCTCGCACGTCGCCAAAGAGCGAGCCCATCCAGAGGAGTTCTTCCGCAAATCGGGAACCGGTCCTCTCCGGAATTGCCCCTCCGAACAGTCGGATCAGGGATCGCATTCGACGCGTCGCAACGCGGGCCTGGTGGACGAATTCGGTGTCGATGTCCGACAGGACGCCTGGAATGTTCTCATCGAGCCGCTGAATCTGAAACGCGAAAATCTTCTGCACCGCCTGATCGAACCGGTCGTCCATTTTCACCTGCAGTTGGGGGGGCGGATTTTTTGCTGGGAATACGACGCCGAGGCGTTCGATAGCGGTTTCAAGTTTTGATTGCCCAGAGGGAGTCAGGCACAGGGTAGCGGTCAGGTGTTGTTTAAGCGTGTCGAGTTCCGCCGGGGATCCTTTGCGAAGTTCAGCTTCCATCTCGAAAAGGCGGCGGGTTCTCCGTGGCTTGTTGAAACCCCGTGCCAGGAAACCGGAAGTGTCAAAAACCAGTTCGATCTGTGCATTACCCGGGGAAGTGACCATGTAAGGCTGTCGCTCAGTGCGCACGGTAAGCTGTCCGACCAGCCGCCGCGGGTAGATGATATCGGCGATCTCCGCCTGGATCTCTTTGACGTGCGCCGCCGTCGGATCGGCCACGCTGTCCCTTACTTCGAGCTCTCGTCTTTCCGCCCGTCCCTCCTCGAATGTTCCAATACTTTTGAGTGTATATAACACCTTCTCATTGGCTCGTCGTAAACGCAGGGACAACCCACGCCGGAAAAGCCTCCAGTCGAAGGTGTCTAAATAGAGATCATCCTGGTGGATCGTTCGTCGGCGCTGAATCCGATAACCTTTTGACCCGAGCAGATTCAAAACGGCGGCGTTCGCCCCGGGCTCCGGCAATAAGAACTTGTATTCGATCTCCGTCGTTTCGGTTGGAGTCTTCATGGCGTCTCCCGTTGTTTAATCCCTTCACTGAAATCTGCGGACAGACCTCCGGGAAGCGTCGATCGTTGCATTGCCCGGAAGAGCTCCTCTTTCGGATAGCCGAAACGGATGATCCGCGCTGAAGGTGGTTTTCCCTGCGCCACATTCACCAGCGCATACGCCGGCCGCGGATCGCCGTCGACCGGCAGCCCCGTGGATCCGCAGTTCACAATCAGGGTGCCTGCAACGCGTCTTACAAAAGGGATATGCGTATGGCCGCAGATGAGTATATCCGGTCTCGTTCCGACAAGCTTCTTTTTCAGACCGTACGGTGTAATGCTGGGATAGATGGTGTCGTCCACCGATACCGGGCTGCCATGCACCATAAGGAGTTCAAAGCAGCCAGCCAGCGTCTCGTGATGAAGTGAGGGGAGGGAAGACAAAAAGCCCTGTGCTTCGCTGTCCATCTGCCCGCATGTCCATTCCAGAATTTTCCATTTGCCGGGCTTCATGCGTTTCTTCAATTCGGCGGAGCAATGGATCGCGGCGAGCACTTTGATGTCGTAATTGCCGATAATCGACGTGATCGGCTCTCTCTCGAGTATGCGGCAGACTTCGCGAGGGAACGGACCGTATCCGGTCATATCGCCGGCACAGTATAATTTATCCGCGCCTCGATGACGCGCATCGGCAAGGGCCGCTTCAAGAGCGGGCAGGTTCCCGTGTATATCGGAAATGAACGCAGCGATCATGCCCGAAAGACCAGTTCGCGATCAACCATGCGTCCAAGAAGCTTAGATTTTTTCTTTGCGCCCATGATTTCAGCGGTGGATTCACGTCGGGATGCAAGCGAAATCGTCAGGTGCTTTTTTTCGAGGTCACATCCCGCAATCCGGATCGCACATCGGTGCGTGCAGTCCAGTCCGTCGGCCACGCGCAGGATCCCGGCAAGCCAGCAGACCAGAAAACGCTCTTTCTTTTTCAGGGCGGCAAATCCTTTGTGTCGCGAAGCGTCCGGTTCAGCTTTGTTGTGGTAGCGGGCAACCTGCGCGCAAATCGCGCGTTCATCCTCCGTAAGTCCCGGCAACTTGGCATCGAGGATCATGTCCCGGCTGTGTTTGTGATGACCGCCATCCGTTGTTCGCGACCATCCGATATCGTGAAGCATGGACGAGATTTCGAGAAGAAGCCGCTCCCGGGTCCCAAGGCCGTGGAGATCTGCAAGCTTGTCGAAAAGCGAAAGGGCGAGTTGCGTCACATGTGACATGTGATTCCGATCGGAGTTGCTGGCATCGGCCAGTCGCTTCGACGTGGCAATGGGCTCGGCGTTATTTTCGACCGCTTTCCTCACAGGACTCTTCGTTGCCGGTTTTGCTTTCGTCTTGGGAATCATTTCTTCTTTCCTTTCTTCTTGCCGATCTGACGGACGAGTTGACAGTACGGCGGCGATTTGACGCCGCCCTTTCTTGCGATCGCAATGAGCGCGCTCTGGCTTCGCACCGATTTATCGTTCGGATCGCACTTGACCCGCTGGTAGCTGCCGTCGGATTGCATCAGTCTCGCTTTTACATTGTCTGTCAGGTAGGTCATAAGGATTTCGTTGATGATCCTGGTTTTCAATGCCTGGTCTCGGATCGGGTAGAGGATTTCGGCCCGCTTTTTAAAGTTGCGCGGCATCCAGTCGGCGCTTCCAGAATAGATCTCCGGCTCACCGCCGTTGTGGAAATAGTATATGCGCGAATGTTCAAGGAATCGGTCGAGAATGCTCCGGACGCGGATGTTGTCGCTGACGCCGGGAACGCCCGGGCGCAGACAACAGATACCTCGCACGATGAGATCGATCCGGACGCCGGCCTGCGAGGCCCGGTAAAGGGCGCGAATCGTGCGCTCATCGATGAGGGCGTTCATTTTGGCTATGATCCGGCCCGGCTTCTTCGGGGACGATTTCTTGATCTCCCGATCGATGAGCGCGATGATGCGATCCTGAATATTGACGGGAGCAAGGATGATCTTCTTGAAGCGCGATTCGATGTTCTCCGGTTTGAGCATATCACCGCCCGTCCAGGAGTTGAAGCCGGTGATCACATTGAAGAGAGAGGAAACGTCGTTGCCGATCGCGGGATCGGCGGTCATCAGTCCGACGTCCGTATAGGTCTGGGCGGTTACGGAGTTGTAGTTTCCCGTGGAGAGGTGGACATAGCGGCGCAGCTGTTTCCCCTCGCGCCGAACGACCAGTATCGCCTTGCAATGGATTTTCCACTTTACAAAGCCATACACGGGATTGATTCCAGCCTGAACCATTTGGTGCGCAAAATCGATATTCTTCTCTTCATCGAAACGCGCCTTGATCTCGACGACGGCGGTAACCTGTTTGCCGTTCTCCGCCGCGCGGCAGAGGGCCTCGACAATCGGTGAATCCCGATCGATCCGGTAAAGCGTCTGTTTGATCGCCATGACATCCGGATCTTCCGCGGCGCTGTTGATGAAGTCCACGACCACGGCGAACGAATCATAGGGGTGGTGAATCAGGATGTCTCCTTCCCGTATGACGTTGAAGATGTCAGTTTGCTTGGCAAGACGCTTCGGTATACGCGGATTGAACGGTTCGTCCCGATGAACGGGAGCAACCGGCAAATCGTAGAGCGGTAGAAGACCGCAAAGGTTGAGCGGACCAGAAATATGATAGACATTCGTCTCATCCATTTCCAGGTGTTTGCAGAGGATTTGCAGCATTTTTTTCGGGATGCCCTCTTTGACTTCGAGTCGGACGGCAATTTTGTTGGAACGGTCCTTGAGTTCCGCCTCGACGGACTTCAGCAGGTCCAGCACCGTATCCTCGTGGAGATCGTAGTCCTGGTTGCGGGTCACGCGGAAGGGAACGCAGTTCGCGATTTTCATTCCAGGAAAAAGACTGCCGATGCTCGACCGGATCAAATCCTCCAACAGAACGAAGTGGTGCTCGTTCTCGCCCTTGTCCTCCATGACCCGGATCAAGCGCTGAAGCACCGAAGGCGCTTCGACAAATGCGTACGGCTGTGCCCATGTATCTGTCGGCGATTCCTTGAACATGACCATAAGGTTCAACCGCAAGTTGCCTAAGAATGGAAAGGGGTGGCCGGCGTCGACCGCAAGCGGTGTCAGGATGGGAAAAACTTGGTTTTCAAAGTGGCTGTTGAGCCTCTGTGTCTCTTTTTTATCCAGCGAATCGACCGTATGGATTTCGATCCCCGCCTTCTTGAGTAAGGGGAGGACCGTCTCTTGCCAGCATTGGTATTGCTGGGCCACGTATAGGCGGGCTTTCTCGGCGATTGCATCGATCTGCTGCTTGGGGAGCATACCGCTTTGGTCGGGATCAATCACACCCGCCTGAACCAATCGAGCGAGGGCACCAACGCGGGTCTGAAAGAATTCGTCGAGGTTTGAACTGAAAATAGAGATGAATTTAAGTTTCTCGAGGGCGGGGGTTTCCGGGTCCTCTGCTTCTTCGAGCACCCGGCGATTGAATTCGAGCCAGGAAAGTTCTCGGTTCAACAGCAAGGAAGGACCTTTCGGGTTACAATCCATTGTTGCTTTCGCCTTGTTTTAGGGTATGCGGTTGTTCTTCTGTTCAAATGCCGAAGGCTTTGCCAATTTACTGAATTTAAATGTCCTTTCCCGCTTCGACTATAAGGAGACGACCACTTTGTGTCAAGGATTATCTGCCGTTATCTGCGTTGCTGTCGGATTGAGGGACGGAGGGTAATGGCAAGGATATCCTATTCCGATAGCGTCATTTTCAGGGTGCCTCCCCGGCCCAGGATATCGTGAAGGTGGATATAGCCTCTCAAACGGGCCGCTTCATCGGTCACGACAAGCGTGGTGATCTCCTCCCGCTGCATAAATTCGATGGCCTGCGCGACAGAGATCTCTTCACGGATCGTTTTAGGATTCCGGGTCATAAAGGGATCGATTTTCTGATCCAGAAAATTCTTCTCACGGCGAACAAGACGCCGGACATCCCCGTCGGTCAGGATGCCCAGCAGGCTCTCCTTGCGATCCACAACAAGAACGAACCCTTTGTTTTTTTCGTCCATCTCCCGGATCACCTCCAGAATGAGCGTCCCTTCATAGACACGCGGGACAGCCGCACCGCTGATCATAACATCGCGGACCTTGGACCTGAGTCTGGTTCCGAGACTGCCGCCCGGATGAAATTTAAAAAAATCACTTTCCTGAAAATTTTTCCGATGGATCAGGGCGACAGCGAGAGCATCCCCCATCGCCAGCGCGGCGGTTGAGCTTGATGTTGGTGCGAGCCCGAAGGGACAAGCCTCTCGGTCCACTCCGACATCAATCACGATGTCACAGGTCCGTGCCAGCGTTGATGTGAGTTTCCCGGTGAAGGCGATACGCGGCACGCCGATGGCGCGGATGCTGTCAACGATCATATTCAGTTCGATCGTTTCTCCACTATGGGAGATGGCAAGCAGGACATCGTCTTTGGCGACAATCCCCAAGTCTCCGTGGAGCCCCTCCACGGGATGCAGAAAAAGGGCCTGCGTCCCGGTGCTGGTAAGCGTCGCGACTATCTTGCGCCCGATTAGGCCCGATTTGCCGATTCCGGCGACGATCACGCGCCCCTTGCAACCATAAATCAGTTCGACCGCCTGGGAAAATTCCTCTCCCACCCGGTCAATGAGACGAAGGATGCTTTCTGCTTCGAGTTGAAGCACCTCCTTCGCCTGTTTGATGGATCCCTCTTTATCCATGCTGGAGCCCCTTTTGCCGATTCAAATCTTCAATATCTTTCGATTGCATGCAATAGTATTGTGACAACGAAGCTATCAGATATTTTTATCCATGACAAGACGGATTTTGGCTGCATGTGCATTGACACCGCATCGGCCATTCCCTATAATCTACCCGGTGAAGTTACATATCGGCGGAAATCGAATTCAAGGCGGCAAACGATGACCGGAATGAAGAAGCAGTGGCACTGGCTTACAGGAGGGGGAGCGATTCTCCTTTTTTGTATTCTATTGATCTTTCGCCTGGGGATTTCGGCGAAACATTTTTTTGGCGCTGGCGAAACGATCACCCCCATTCAGGTTGGTGTTCCCGTCGGAGAAACCTGGATGAACATCACCCAAGGTGGAAAGAAGATCGGCTATACGCAGCGGACCTACGCCAGATTTGAAAACGGCTTTCGCTTTTCTGAAAATATCTTCATGCGGATCAATACGATGGGGATTGTCCAACCTTTGATCGTCCGCACGGTGGCGGAGCTGAAGCCCGATCGGACACTCTCCAATTTTCGATTCGATCTCGAGTCGAATCTTTTCAAATTCACGGCACGGGGTACGGTCGAAGGGAAGAAGCTGACCGTGCGTATCGGCGGGCCGGGCGAAGAGAGGGTCAGCGTCATCACCCTTTCGGATCGGCCCTATCTGGGCGGGGGTATCCTGGAATCTGTGGGAACGTCGGGACTCAGGGCGGGGGAGGGGCAAACTTTTCCGGTTTTCGATCCGGCGTCGCTCGGGCAGAGACCGGTGCGCGTAACCTTCCTGGGTGAAGAACCTTTGACGATCATGGGGAAAAGCCGCCAGGCTCGAAAGCTATCGGTGGAACTCGCCGGGATGAAACAAATCGCCTGGGTCGATCAGGATGGATCGGTGCTCAGGGAAGAGGGGATGCTGGGAATCGCCATGGTGAGGGTGACTCGGGAGGAAGCGCTGGCGGGACTTGAAGGCGCCGTCAGTACGGATCTGACGGAAATCGCTGCCATCCCCTCGTCAAGGATCATCGAGGATACCGCGGCCCTGAAAGTTCTCAAAGTCCGTATCGGAGGGCTTCCGGAGGGTTCCTTTTTTCTTGATGGCGGCCGTCAGATATATCAGAAAGGTGTTTTAACAATCCGGCGCGAAGACGTTTCCGACTCCTCCGCCCCTTTGAAAACCGATGCCGGAGACCTCTCGGCATTTCTAAATTCCTCGCCCTTTATTCAATCGGATCACCCGAAGATCCGACGGAAAGCGGCAGAAATTATCGGACAAGCACCGGAAGGCGCGGACGGCGTGAAGGCGAGTAAACTTGTTGCCTGGGTATACAAGAACTTGGAGAAGCGTCCGGTTCTCTCGGTTCCAAACGCGCTGGAGACGCTGGAAAACCGGATTGGAGATTGCAACGAGCATGCCGTTCTCCTGGCGGCTCTGGCGCGTGCCGCGGGAATTCCAGCCGAGGTGGAGGCGGGCGTGGTGTATATGCGCGGCCGTTTCTTTTATCATGCCTGGAACATTCTCTTCCTCAGAGACCGGGGAGGCTGGGTGACGGCCGACGCCGTCCTTGGACAGTTGCCGGCGGATGCGACGCACATCCGTTTTGTTCGCGGTGAGGCCGATCGCCAGCTCGATCTGGCGGGCCTCATCGGCAGGTTAAAGCTGGATATTCTGGAGATGGAACGATGATCGAATTGACCGACTTGACCAAACAGTATGGAAGTACTCTGGCGGTGGACCACTTGAATCTTCGCGTGGAGGCGGGGGAAATCTTTGGCTTCATCGGACCCAACGGCGCGGGAAAAACCACGACGATCCGCATGATGGCCGGTGTCCTGGGGCCAACGGCGGGGGCCGTCCGGATCGATGGCATCCCGATGGCCACGGACCCGGAGGCGGCCAAGCGGATCATCGGTTTCATTCCCGACCGTCCCTTTCTCTATGAGAAATTGACCGGCATGGAGTTCATGCGCTTTATTGCCGATCTCTACGGCTTCGGAAACGGACTCTTCCGTCAAAAGGCAGACAAACTCTTGATCCAGTTTTCGCTGTATGACTGGGGAGATCATCTGATCGAGGCCTACTCCCACGGTATGAAACAGAGGTTGATCATCGCATCGGCCCTGCTCCACGAGCCCCGGGTCATCATCGTCGATGAACCGATGGTCGGTCTCGATCCCGCCGGGATAAGGATGGTCAAGGATCTTCTCCGACAGTTGGCCGCGGGCGGGACGACGATATTCATGTCAACCCATACCCTGGAGATCGCCGAAGACCTGTGCGACCGAATCGGAGTTATCCATCGCGGGCGGCTGGTTGCTTTGGGCACCACCGGCGATTTGCGGGGAACGGCCCTTTTGAAGGAGGGTGATCTGGAGGAGGTGTTCCTCCGGCTGACCGGGAAGGAGACGATTTGAACGAACTCATTGCTCTGCTCAGCCCTCGGTTCCTTTCCTTCAAGAACGCCGGCG
>JAHFBU010000050.1 GCA_023249795.1 Syntrophaceae bacterium | reverse complement strand
GGGCGAATTCGCAGTGCGTGCCGTTGAAACGGGTCGGACGGCAGGCGGCATGATCGAGATTGTTTCCGGTCTTAAAGAAGGGGAGCGCTATGCGGTCAAAGGGGCCTTCATTCTCAAGTCGGAATTGAAGAAGGGGGAACTTGGCGATTAGCAGGGGCACTGACCCATGACGGCTGATCGACACCGCATATTAAATCATAAGGAAGTGAGGCGCCGATGTTAGAGAAATTGATTGCCCATATGTTGCGGCAAAAGGGGATGGTCATATTCCTTTCACTGCTGATTATTGCATTAGGATTGTATTCTTATCTGAATCTTCCGATTGATGCCTTTCCGGACGTAACGAATATCCAGGTCGAGGTGGTGAGCCATGCGGACGGTCTTTCCGCAATCGAGATCGAGAGAAATGTAACCTATCCGATTGAAATGGCCATGCGCGGTCTGCCTGACGTTGAACAAATGAGATCCGTCACCAAGTTCGGCCTGTCGATCGTCACCATCGTCTTCAAGGACAATGTGGATATCTATTTTGCCCGGCAACTCGTGTTCGAACGGCTGGCGGAGGCGCGGGAGAAGGTTCCAAAAGGGGTCGAGATTGCCATGGGACCGATCGGCACGGCCATGGGGGAGATCTACCAATACACGCTCGAAGGCAAAATGCCGGATGATCCGCGGCGGAAGATTGCTTATCTGACCAACCTGAGAACCATTCAGGAGTGGCTCGTCACTCCTCGACTGAAAAGTGTGGCAGGGGTGAACGAAATCAACTCCTACGGTGGGTACTTCAAGCAGTACCAGGTGATCGTGTCGCCGGAGAAACTGCTGAAATATTCAATAACCGTGGATGATGTCTTTGCCGCAATCGGGAACAACAACGAAAACGTCGGCGGCAATATCCTTGAGCGTGGCACGGATCAATACATTGTCCGCGGTGTCGGTCTGATAATGAATGTCGTCGATATAGAAAACATTGTCCTGAGATCAAAGGGTGGCACGCCGACCTATATTCGAGATGTGGCAGAGGTCAGGATCGGCGAGGCCGTTCGTATGGGCGCCGCCATGAAAGACGGCAAGGATGAATGTGTCGGCGGCATCGTCATGATGCTGCGAGGTGAAAACAGCAGGGACGTCGTGCGACGCGTAGCGGAGAAGGTCAGGGAGATCAACGAAAACAATGTGCTTCCCGATGGGATCAAGATCGTTCCCTACTACGACAGAAGCGATATTGTGAAGGCGAGCGTCAATACAGTTAACAAGGCCTTGATTGAAGGTTCCATGCTTTTTCTGATCGTACTGTATCTGCTGCTGAACAGCATCCGCGGCAGTATCGTGGTCCTTATCGCTTTGCCGCTGTCGCTCTTGGCCACGTTCATTGTGATGAAGCTGACGGGGATCAGTGCAAACCTGATGTCCCTGGGCGGCTTGGCGATCTCAATCGGCATGATCATCGATGCGACCATCATTCAGGTGGAAAACGTCCAGAGACACCTGAGCGAGGAGGGAGAAGATCGTCCAAAGCTGGTGACAGTGCTCAGAGCCGTTATGGAGGTCGTGAAGCCGAGCATATTCGGCGAACTGATCATCGCCATCACCTTCATCCCGATTCTTTCCCTGGAAGGGATCGAAGGGAAGATGTTCGGTCCTCTTGCCATTACCGTTGCGATTGCACTCCTTGCGGCGCTGTTCCTCTCCGTATTCGTTATCCCGGTTCTCTGCAGTCTCTTCCTGAAACCGCAGCCGGAGAAAGAAAGCTTTGTTATGAAGCAGGCAAACAGGGTGTATCTGCCGCTCCTCGAATATTCGATGAACAAGAAGCGCGTGGTGTTGGCCGTTGCCGGGTTATTTCTGATTGCTTCTCTGTTCCTGGCAACGAGGTTGGGAACGGAATTCATCCCCGCCATGGATGAGGGCGCATTCGATATGGATGTATCCATGCTTCCCGGTGTCTCCCTTGCCAAAGCGATGGAAGTGAATCAACGCGCCGCCGAGAAGCTGAAGCAATTTCCTGAGCTGGGCACAATCGTATCGAGGACCGGTCAGACGGGCGTCGCCCTGGACACCAGGGGGTCGGACAAGACCGGATATGTCGGAATATTCAAGCCCAAGGGCGAATGGAAGCGGGATGTTTCGAAAGAAGAGCTGATCAATGAGATGCGTAAGTCCATAGAGCCGATTGCAGGGATCACCTTCGGCTTCAGCCAACCGATCCAGTGCCGCATTGATGAACTCGTAGCCGGGACCCGGGCACAACTCATCGTGAAACTGTTCGGTGAAGATATCGACGTGCTCAGTGAAAAATCAGATGAAATAGCCAAAGCCCTCTCCACCATACGGGGAGGAACTGATCTGAGCGCGGAAAAGGTTTCGGGGCAACCGTATCTGACCATCAACATCGATAGGCCGAAAATTGCAAGGTACGGCCTGAATATCAGCGATGTGCAGAGGGTGATTGAAATTGCCGTTGCGGGCAAAGCCGCATCGCAGCTTTACGAAGAAAGCCGAAGCTTTGATATATCGGTCCGCCTGCCGGAAGAAAAAAGGAATTCCATTGAAGCGATCAAGAATCTGATGATTACCACAACGACCGGCATTAATGTTCCGCTTGAACAGTTGGCGGATGTGAATATGATCGAAGGTCCGGTTCAGATCAGCCGTCAGGACGGGGTGAGGAGAATCGGAATCGAAATGAACATTACCGGCAGGGATATCGGCGGTTTTGTGGCTGAAGCGAAGCAAAGGGTCAAGGAGAATGTCAAGCTCCCGCCCGGGTATTATCTCACATGGGGCGGACAATTTGAAAATCAACAACGGGCGATGAAAAAACTGATGATCATCGGGCCGGTGGCGATCGGTTTGATCCTGCTGCTGCTGTATGTCACCTTGAGGTCGATCCGTCTGTCGCTGCTGGTGATCTCGAACCTCCCGTTTGCCTTGATTGGCGGGGTGTTCGCTCTATTCATCTCCGGGCAATATCTGTCCGTTCCGGCCTCGGTGGGGTTTGTTGTCCTGTTTGGTGTGGCCGTGCTGAACGGACTTGTCCTGGTGTCGCGTATTTCGCAACTGAGAGATGATGGACTTGAATTGCGCGAGGCGGTCAGGAAGGGAAGCCTGAACCGGTTGCGTCCGGTATTGATGACCGCGTCCATATCGATTTTCAGTTTGATCCCGATGCTTTTGGCCGGCGGAACAGGTTCGGAGATCCAAAAACCGCTTGCCACGGTTGTTGTGGGAGGTTTGTTCACTTCGACCCTGCTGACACTGTTAATTATTCCATCGGTCTACGATTGGTTCGACAGTAAGAAGATCAAAGCAGGCAGTAGTTAGGTTGATAGTGAGAGTTGTCATTCATGGCTGATCTTGGCGATCGGCAGTTTACCCGGAGGTCCCGGGCGCGACCCGATGGTCCGGATGGTGGTAGCACGATCGCGGATGGCACTGCAATGTTCTTCCCGCCGAGAGCTGGATAACCCTCGATGGCGGTTCCCCTCCGGTTTCATCGAGGGATTCATTGCCCGGCGCCCGGCTTGTAGTGGCTCCATCTGAAAACGGCGACGATATTGGCCGGCAATAAACGCTGTGAAAGAAATCACTTGACACATATGACGGCTTTCCTTATCGTTCGTTAAACATGTATTCGATAACTTTCTTCCAATCGAAGGAGTCTGCGATGAAATCCATACGACTTGTTATGGCGGTTGCCGCTTATTGTTTTGCGCCCCACTATTCGCATAAATTAGGCCCTGTGAAGGGCTGTTGAACGGGATCGATGCAAAGCTGGGGGCGAGGGGGGTGACAAATTATACCCTCGAAATCGTGCCGACGGATCAGATCAAGGAGCATAAGGTTGTCGGCTCCTGCGATGACGGGAAGAATATAATTTCCTATGTAAAAGAGATTAAGGGGAAGAAGGCAACGTAAGCCCGACTGCCCCAAGAGACGCGAACATTACCTCATAGAACCAGATATAATCCGACATTCCGATATGGGCCGCCCGAATTTGTTTCAATGACCCCTTCCGGTCTGGAGTAAGGCGCATGGATGAGGTGGAACGTTTCTGGTATGCTTTAGAAGGCGATGCGGAGTCGATGGACCTCTTCCAAGCGCGCTCCTCACGGGTTTCCATTGTCATCCCTACTTGGAACGAAGAGGCGGGCCTTACCGACATCATTTCCCACTGTCGCCCATATGCGGACGAAATCCTGATCGTGGATGGGCATTCCAGCGACAGAACGCGGGAGATAGCTCAAGAAATGGGCGCGAGCGTTATCCTCGACCATGGGAGGGGCAAGGGCGACGCGATTCGGACAGCCATCGGGGCGGTGACGGGAGATATCATCGTCTTCATTGATGCCGACTATTCGCACAATCCCCGCCACATACCGCGCCTGCTCGCACCCATTCTGCGCGGAGAAGCGGACCATGTCTCGGGCAGCCGCACGCGTGGTGGTTCAGACGAACTCCATGGCGACTTGCACAAATTCATGCGCATGATTGGAAGCGACATCATCACGTTGGGCATAAACTACCGATTCAACGTTCGGCTTACAGATTCACAGAATGGTTTCCGCGCCATAAGAGCCAGTATTGCCAAGCAGCTTGGACTCCGGGAGGACATTACGACCATTGAACAGGAGATGACCATAAAGACCCTGAGCAAGGGCTATCGTATGACGGAGGTGCCCATGCATGAGTATGCACGACGCTTCGGCGAATCACGGATAGCGCTCTGGAAGGTTTCATGGCGTTACGTTTACAGCTGGCTTAAATACCTTGCCGTTGGTTAATGTCTCGTCATTCACGGATAACGTCCGCGATCAGATAGCCGCTCAGGAAGGTTTCCGGCATGACCCGGACGATCCGGTTCGCGGCAACGTTGCCGCGGACGGCGACAGGGATGTAGTTGTCAGAGAATCCGACGGGGGATGACGTGTTTTTGTCAGTTCTATCTTCAACCAGAACCTCAAGCGGCGTACCGATGAATCTCTCGGCGAATGCCTGCCGCTTTGCTGCCCCGACCATCCGAAGACGCTCAGCCCGTCTCTTCTTTTCCTCTTCGGAGACTTGACAGGACATCGTCGCGGCCGGCGTGCCCGGCCGCCGGGAGTAGGGGAAGACGTGGAGGTAGGCGATGGGCATCTCTTCCACCATCCGTAGCGTGTTTGCAAAAGCCTCCTCCGTTTCACCCGGAAAACCAGCCATTACGTCAATTCCGATGGCGATGCCGGAGACCGCGGTATGCAGTTTCCAAACGAGATTCCGGAAAAAGGCTGTATCGTAATCCCGACACATCGCAGCGAGCATCCCGTCCTCGCCACTCTGAAGGGGAATGTGTAGGTGGCGGCAAACCGTTCCGGACGTTCCGATGAGAGAGATAAGTTCTTCGTTCAACTCGCGTGGTTCTATCGAACTCAGCCGGAGGCGTTCCATACAACGTTCTTCCACGATTCTCCGGACGAGGGTCGCAAGATCCGCCTGAGGCTGGAGGTCGCGCCCCCAGGCGCCAAGGTGTATTCCCGTGAGAACGACCTCGCGGAATCCGGAATGGGATAGTGCGGTGATCCTCTCCAGGATCTCATCCGCGGGGAGGCTCCTACTTGCGCCCCGAGTGTGGGGAACAATACAGTAGCTGCAAAAGGCGTTGCACCCATCCTGGATCTTCAGGAAGGCCCGGGTGTGTTCCGGAAAAACAGTTGCACCGAGGCGGGAAATCGCTTTTTCCTTCCGGATGTCGCCAACCAGAATCTGCGGAACTCCAGCTACCATTTCAGAAAGGATATCGGGGATTCTTTCCTTCTCGGTATTGCCGGTAATGAGGCGGACGCCGGGGATTTGTGCGATTTCCTCCGGAGCCCTCTGTGCATAGCAACCGGTGACAATAACCACCGCAGCGGGGTTCTTTCTGATCGCCCGGCGTATGAGCTGGCGGGACTGGTAATCAGTCCGTCCGGTGACGGTGCAGGTGTTGATGATATAGCCATCCGCCTTCTCTTCAAACGGGACGAGAATCATTCCGCGGGCGACGAGCGCCTCCGCGATCCCCGCCGATTCGCACTGGTTGACCTTGCATCCCAGCGTGGTCACGGCGACCCTAATCATTCCCGATCCCCCTTTTCTGATCAGGTTCCATTGTCAAGCTTGCCTTACCTCCTCTTCGTCTCTCACATCTAGTCGCCCGGTGCCCTGTTTGTCAAGACGAAAGGATTTCTGGTATTTCGACATTGGTTCAAGTAGTATTCCGTACAATTCTTTCAAGGAGATGAGTTATGGAATGGATTGTCCGTGCCGTGAGTGAACACCCTCTGACCGCGATGGCTGTTTGTTTTGCCATTCTGCTGATCGGCTACTTCATGTTAAAGGGGCTGATCAAGATGGCGCTGATTTTGATCATTGTTACCGTGGCGATTGGTGGCTATCTCTACTTCCAGCATCCTGAGTACAGACCTACCAATCTCACGGATGCCGTCGAGAAGGTCCGGACCGGAACCGTTAAGGCCATGGATAAAGGTAAGGAGATTTACGAGAAAAGGAAGGAACTGCTCAACAGGGGGAAAGAGGCCTACGAAAAGGGCACGGAATTGGTTAAAAAAGGGAAGACCGTCCTGGATGAGGGGATCGACAAGGGAAAAGAGACGGTAGAGAAGGGAAAAGAAACCGCAGGCGATCTTGCGAAACTCCTACAAGATAGCAAGGATCACAGAGACAGTCAGAAGCCGTAACCGCCCGTTTAAAAAAGATCAACCCCCATCGCCCTTGAGGAACACGCCGTGACGCAGAGTTCACAGCCGTTGCAACGCTCGGGATCGAAGAGGACCTTCCACGTTTCACGGTCGAAAGAGAGGGCGCCGGTCGGGCAGAAGGCCGTGCAGGCGCCGCAGTGAACACACTTGTTCACGTTTTGGCTTACGCTCTTGGAAAGCGGCTCCACGGTGAGCCCCAGCTCTTTAAGGTAGCAAATGGCGTCATCGAAGTTTTCTTTTTCTCCGCTGAGTTCAAGAACGATGACCCCTTCCCGCCGAGGAAAGATCCTCGCCTTGAGAATATTGAAAAGCAGGTCATAACGTTTGACCAGCTCATAGATGATCGGCTTTTCCGCAAAATCGGCTGGATAGCGGATGACCACTTTTCGTGAATACATGGTCGAATGATCTCCTGAAATTTCGGGTGATGCTAAGGGATACCCACTGCCTTGTCAAGTAAATCCTCACTGGTGATCTCCAGCAGACCATTCCAGTCCAATTTCGGAAAGGTTCGTTTGAGGTCGTGTTCATCCTGAACGATGTAGTGGCCAAGATTCCTGAAGAGACGGTTCGCGATCTGATATGTCGGTTCGGAAGGAACGACGGTATCGAGTTGTCCATGGTAAAGGGTCACGGGGATCTGCAGCTGCCGCCGGGAAAAGGTGTTGAAGTTGCCGTGGTCGAGGGCCGGGGCGAGGAGAATGAGACTCCGAACGCGGAATTCGTTGCTGCCAGCAAATAATGTCGCCATGAGCCCGCCGTAACTCGAACCGACAATAATAAGATTCTTCTTTTCGGCGAGGTCTCTTTCGAGCTTCGCCATTCTCTCCGACAAGGGGCCGGAGTAGTCCTCCAAAATCATTCCAGCGTACCTCTTCCGGAAGAAGGTTCCCTTGGTTCCTCTGCTACTACCGTCAAGACCGTGAATGAATATGCGTGTAATCGTTTCCATTCTGCTCCCTCTTCATTCTACGTGTTCTGCTGAACCGGCGACGTTCTTACGGCTGTGGTTCGTCTTGACGAAACGACCATCCAGCCATTTCCCGTTGCTTTCCATAACCTAGTATGTTAGAAAATTCCAAACTAAAAAATCAAGGAAACGGCTGCCACCGGAGGGACTTTGTTCCTGTTGCCATGATCAGCCGGCCCGTTTCGAAAGGAATATAGCATGTCCAAAGTCGTTCCATTCCGGGCACTGAGACCCGGAAAACCATTTGTCGCGAAAGTGGCCGATCTTCCCTATGACGTCATGAACGTGGCGGAGGCGCGGCAGCGGGTTTGCCACAACCCCCTGAGTTTTCTTCATGTGGAAAAATCTGAGATCGATCTTTCCGATGCCGACGGTGTGGAAGACCGCCGGATCTACGAACGTGCAAAAGAAAATCTGGATGGGATGATCCGCAGGGGGAACCTTTTCCAAGAGGAGTCCGACGCGTTCTATCTTTACCGGCAGCAGATGGGAGCGCACGTCCAGATGGGGATTATCGCCTGCGTCAGCATTGCCGAGTACGAGACCGGACGGATCAAACGCCACGAATTCACAAGGGCTGCAAAGGAACGGGAAAGGACGCTGCATATCGATACGGTGGGGGCTCAGACGGGACTGGTGTTTCTCGCCTACCGCAGACAAGAGGCGATCTGCCGTTTGACGGCACAGGTTGCCGAACGGCCGCCCGAATATGACTTCGCCACTGACGAGGGCGTCACGCACACGGTTTGGGTCATCCGAGAACCGGCTGAGATTCGGAAGGTTGTGGAAGGGTTCACCCCTGTGGAGGCCCTCTATATAGCGGATGGTCATCATCGCGCGGCCGCCGCCTCAACTGTCGCTCATCTTCGCAGCTGTAGGAATCCCGGCGACCGGGGGGATGAGGCATACCATTTCCTGATTGCCGCCCTGTTTCCTCAGGATCAGCTCCGGATTATGGATTACAACCGTGCTGTCCGGGATCTGAATGGGCTTACGGAAGCGGCGTTTATGAAGCGGATCGGCGAGCATTTTTTGATCTCCAAAGATTTTGCCGCAAGATCTCCGGAGCGTCCCCATGAATTTGGGATGTATCTGAAAGGGAGCTGGTATTGTATGACGGCCCTCAAGGAAGTTCCGAGGGAGGATGATCCAGTCACCGGCCTTGATGTCTCCCTCCTCCAGGAAAACCTCCTCGGGCCGGTTCTTGGCATCCTCGATCCTCGAACGGACGATCGGATCGAATTTGTCGGAGGCGTTCGGGGAATGGCGG
>JAHFBU010000288.1 GCA_023249795.1 Syntrophaceae bacterium | reverse complement strand
TTCTCGCGAAGATGAACAAGCCCGATGAAGCGCTGGAAGCCTGCGAAAAATCGCTCAAGCTCGATCCGAATAACGCCGATGCGCATCTGTTTGCGGGAAACCTGCTGATGGGGATGAAAAGGACCAGGAAGCGATTCCCCACTATAGAAAGGCGAAAGAACTCGACCCCGCCAAAGAACAGGCATATCTTCATCTTGCCATTACCTACGTGCGAGGTTTCGAGTATGAAGAGGCGGTCAAAAACCTCAAGGAGCTCATCAAGGTCATGCCGGACTCATTTCTTGGTTACTATTACCTCGGCAAGACGTATGACCAGATGAAGCTTTCCCAGGAAGCGGTCACGTATTACAAGAAGGCCATCGAGCTGAAACCGGATTTTGAGCAGGCAATGATCGAACTTGCCATCTCCCAGGAGACTCAAGGGCTTTACGATGAGGCAATCGCCACCTACAAAGAGCTCCTTGAGATAAACCCGCTGAACATCAACGTGATACAACACCTCATCCAGCTTGATATACAACAACATAACCTTCAGGATGCCTTGTCCCTTCTCCAGGGGATTGCGCATCATGGATATGGCGGGCTGGAGACCAACAGGAAAATCGGCCTCATTTACATGGAGCTTGAACGTTATGACGAAGCGATAAAGGAGTTTACCGAGATACTCAAGCAGGAGCCCAATGCCCATCAGATACAGCTTTATCTGGGTGCTGCATACGAGGAAAAGGGGAATCCGGATCAAGCCATCGAGGAATTCAAGAAGATACCCCCTTCTGCCTTCAACTACTTTGATGCCGTTGGACACCTCGCGTTTCTGTATAAGGACAAGGGGGAAGCGGAGAAGGGGATAGCGCTGCTCAAGGAAACCATCATTGCCCAGCCGGAGCGTGTCGAGCTGTATCTGAACCTTGCCGCGCTGTACGAAGCTATGGACCGCAATGAAGAGAGCCTGAAAGTGCTTACCGACATGGAGAAGCGCTTTCCTTCCGACACGAGGGTCATTTTCCGCATAGGCATACTCTATGATAAGATCGGGAAAAGGGAAGAATCGATAGCAAAAATGAAGGAAGTCATAGCCCTGACGCCGGACGATCCGCAGGCGCTCAATTATTTGGGCTACACCTACGCAGAAATGGGGATTAACCTCGATGAAGCCCTCCAGTATCTGAAAAAGGCCGTCAGTTTGCGCCCTGACGACGGGTTTTTCAGGGACAGTCTCGGCTGGGTTTATTTCAAGATGAAACGCTATGAGGATGCGATCCTCAACCTGGAACGGGCAACGGAACTGGTCGAAAACGATCCGACGATCATCGGCCATCTGGCAGACGTCCACTTTGCCCGCCATGAATATCGGAAGGCACTTCCCCTCTATCGCCAGGTGCTGAAACTCGATCCAGACCGTAAGGATGTCACGGAGAAGATAAAGAAAATAACCGCGGAGAGCGAAGATAAATGAGGAGAGGGTGGGTCGCCTCCCTTGTGCTGCTGTCGATTGTGCTGCTGGTTGCCTGCGACGGCGGTAAAAATGAGGCATTGCCCGTAAAAAGAGGACCCGGCATCCCTGTCTATGGCGATGCGCTCGTGGTCGGGAGCATCGGGGAGCCATCTACTTTAATTCCGCTGCTCGCTTCCGATTCTGCATCGCATGATGTTGCAGGGCAGATTTACAACGGCCTCGTGCGGTACGACAAGAATCTGAACCTTGAAGCGGACCTTGCCGAATCATGGGATGTTTCCCCCGACGGACTGACCATCACCTTCCATCTCCGCAAGGGGGTGAAATGGCATGACGGCGAGGAGTTCACCGCTCGTGACGTTGTGTATACCTACAACATTACCATCGATCCTAAAACTCCCACCGCTTACGCAGATGCTTTCAAACAGGTCCAACGCATCGAGTCCCCGGACAAATTCACTTTTCGGGTCAGGTATGCCAAACCGTTTGCTCCGGCCCTTGAATCGTGGGGCATGGCTATTCTCCCGGCTCACCTTCTCGAAGGTAAGGATATCACCAAGAGTGAACTCTCCCGCCACCCTTTGGGAACCGGGCCTTACCGCTTCAAGGAATGGGTTGCCGGTCAGAAGCTGGTTCTCGAATCAAACCACGATTACTATGAAGGGCGGCCGTATATCGACCGTTATATTTACCGAATCATCCCCGACAATTCCACCATGTACATGGAGCTCAAGGCCGGAGCCTTGGACATGATGGGGCTCTCGCCGGTCCAGTATCAGCGTCAGACAAATGGCTCGGCATTCCAGGCCCGTTTCAACAAGTATCGTTATCCGGCCTCTGCCTATACGTATCTTGGCTATAATCTGCGTCACCCCCTGTTCAGCGACAAACGGGTGCGGCAGGCTATCACTTCGGCCGTTAACAAGGACGAGATCGTCCACGGGGTGCTGCTCGGTATGGGGCAAG
>JAHFBU010000049.1 GCA_023249795.1 Syntrophaceae bacterium | reverse complement strand
TGCCCGTCGCGTGAAAGAGGTCTTCATTTCCGTCGTAGGCGATGCCGTCCGCCTCGATCGTGACCGGTCCGCCCTGGAACTCCGTTTCGAAAGCCCGGAGGGGCGAGGCCGCCATCCAGGAAACGAACAGGACCGCAAGATAACAGAAAACCTTTTTCAGTCTGTTCACGTGCACACCTTCCGATGGAGCCTCTTTATTTCTCCGACCAGATAGAGGGAACCCGCCGCACAGACGAGATCCCCCTCACCGGCGAGTGAAAGGGCATGGCAAAGGGCATCGCCCGGATTTTCGACCACTTCGATATCCCGGTGGAAACTTTCGGCCACCCGCCTCAGAGCTTCCGGCGACAGGGCCCGTTCACTGTTGGGACGGGTGAGGATTACACGGTCGGCCAAGGGGAAGAGCCTCTTCGCCATCGTCCGATAATCCTTATCCCCCAGGACGCCGAAGAGCAGGATCATCCGCCGGTGGGAAAAATCATTGCGGAGCGCCCGGCATAGCGTCGTCACCCCCGCCGGATTGTGGGCGCCGTCCACAAGCAGCATCGGCGAGCGCTGGAGAACCTCAAGCCGCCCTTCCCAGTGGGCCCGTTTCAACCCCTCGGCGACGGCGTTTTCTTCCACCGGGAAACCGGCATCCCCGATCAGTTCCACGGCGCCCAGCGCCAGGGCTGCATTGGAAATCTGGTGTTTTCCCGCGAGGGGGCAGCAGAGCCCGTCACGGCGCCGCCCGATGCCCAGATATGAAAAGGTCCCGTCCCGATGGATCGACGTCCGGATCTCCTTCCCCACCCGAAAGAGACTTGCCCCTCTTTCCCGGCAGAGCGCCTCCAGTGTCCCGATGACGGGCTTCTGCTGGGCCGCGGTAAGGCAGATTCCCCCCTCATGGATGATCCCCGCCTTTTCGCGCGCGATTTTCTCAAGCGTGTTTCCGAGGTATTCCCGGTGTTCGAGGGAAATGTTGGTGATCACCGAGACGAGCGGGTTGACCAGATTGGTGGCATCCAGCCTGCCTCCCAGGCCGACTTCCAGCACGGCGATGTCCACCTTGCACCGTTGAAAGTGGAGAAAGGCCATCGCGGTCAGGAATTCGAAATAGCTTGCCTCCTCCCGGACCCGGCTTCGGACCTCATCCGCACAGGCCGCCATCGCCTCGCGACCGATCATCCGGCCGTCGACTCGTATCCGTTCCCGGACATCGATCAGGTCCGGAGAGGTATAGAGCCCGGTCCTGAATCCGGCGGTCGACAAGATCGATGCCGTCATCGCCGCCACCGAACCTTTGCCGTTGGTGCCCGCGATCAGCACGGAGGGGAAACGTTTGTGCGGATCGTTCAACCTGCCCAGAAGGGAGCGGATCGTCTCCAGCCCAAAGCGGATGCCCGAGGGGTTCAGACCGGACAGATATGCGAGCGTCTCGCGATAGGTCATGGACGATGATTGCCAAAAAAGTCGTTTCGTTGCAGCATACGGGCTTCTTCGGCAGGGCTAATCCGCCGTCACCTTGAATACCTCGTCGCCTGGACGGACACGATCCGCCACACGGATGCCGATATAGTCGCCGGCAACCGCCTGGGCCACCTTCAGGTTGTTGACCTCCATGGAATCGAGAGGCATGGTCATGTCCGTGGTGTGTCCAGTGAACTTCAGGGTGTCCCCTACCCTGATCTCGCCCTCGATGATCTTGACGGCGGCCACACTTGGTTTGGGAAAAAACTTCACGACTTCGCCGATACGCTTTTCACCCATTGCCAATCCTCCTTCCCGTGATTGGCGGCATCGTAAAAATTTGAAGACTTTTACGAGGTCGTCATGATTGATCTCCGGTACAAGCCGGTGCCCATACACAACGTCGGTCGGAAAATATCGTTTTTTTAATAAAAAGACAAGGAAGGAAAGAGGGAGAAACAAAAAAGGGCGGGTTGATACCCGCCCTCCGTGATGTTCTATATCTTCGGCGCTTGCGCCTTATTCTTCGGTTTATCCGCTTTCTTGGGTTTTTCCGCTTCGGTATCCCGGACGAATTCAATGATGGACATCGGCGCATTGTCACCCGCCCGATATCCGGACTTGACGATCCGGGTGTAGCCGCCGGCCCGTTCCTTATATCGCTCCGACAAGTCGCCGAAAAGTTTTCCCACCATGTCCCGTTCCCGGACATAAGCGGCGGCCTGTCTCCGGGCATGGAGATCCCCCCGCTTGCCGAGGGAAATCATCTTATCCGCCACTTTCTTGAGTTCCTTGGCTTTCATATCGGTGGTCTGGATTTTCTCATGTTTCAATAGGGAGGTTACCATCGTTCTCAACATGGCCTTGCGGTGGCTTGTCGTCCTGCCCAGTTTGCTTCCAAATTTACCCTGTCCCATCGAACAGCATCCTTTCACAATACAAATAATTCTATTTCGTCTCGGTAACAGACGGTTGTTCCGCCTTATTCGGCCTTGTCCCATGGAGGGGAATCCAGCTTCATGCCAAAGTTCAACCCGGATTCCGTCAGGATTTCCTTAATCTCATTCAATGACTTCCGGCCGAAGTTTTTGGTCTTGAGCATCTCGGCTTCCGTTTTCCGGACCAGTTCCCCGATCAGATTGATCCCGGCGTTCTTCAGACAATTGGCCGAACGCACGGAGAGTTCCAGATCCTCCACGCGCCGCAAGAGGATATCGTTGATATCTTCTTCCTTGCCTTCAATTTGAGACGCTTCCTCTTCCTCTTCCTCCTCGGAGAAATTAATGAAGGGATCAAGCTGCTCCTTGAGGATCTTCGCCGCGTAGGCCACGGCATCCTCCGGAACAACGCTCCCATCCGTCCAAACTTCGAGGATCAGCCGGTCATAATCCGCAATCTGCCCGACCCGGGCGTAGGTCACGGTATAGTTCACCTTCTTGATCGGTGAAAAGATAGCATCGATATTGATCGTCCCCTCGGGCTGGTCGGGATTCAGCTCCTTCTGGGCGGCGACGTACCCCTTGCCCATTTTGACCACCAATTCAGCCTTGCAGGAGACTTTTTTCCCCACCAAGGTGGCAATGTAGTGATCGGGATTGAGGATCTCCACCGTTCCGTCGGTCACGATGTCCCCTGCCGTGATCACCCCCGCCTTTGATGCATCAATCCGAATGGTCCGCGGTCCGTCCTGATTAAGCTTCAGGCGCACACCCTTCAGGTTCAGAATCATGTCGGTTACGTCCTCCTTGACCCCGGGGATCGTAGAGAACTCATGAAGGACACCGTCAAATTTCGCGGAAACGATGGCTGCCCCCTGAATGGATGACAGCAAAATCCTCCGTAGTGCATTCCCCAACGTGGTGCCGAAGCCGCGCTCCAGAGGCTGACAACTGAATTCCCCAAAAAAACAGGAATGAGTCGTTTTATCGATATCGATTCTTTTCGGTTGAATCAAACTGCGCCAGTTTCTCTGCATAATTCATTTACCTGCCCTTCGGATATCTGGTGATTGTCTTATTTGGAATAAAGTTCAACGACCAGCTGCTCCTTAACCGGCATCGTCAATTCTTCACGCGCAGGAAGCATCTTCACAACGCCCCTGAAGTTGGCCTTATCGACCTCCAACCATTGAGGAACACCGCGCCTGGAAACGGTTTCCAAGGCTTCGATAATCCGTTCCACCTTCCGGCTGCCCTCTCTGAGCTGGATTTCATCCCCGAGCTTGATCAGGTAAGAAGGGATATTGACCGGTTTCCCGCCGACCAGAAAATGGTCATGCCGGACGAGTTGCCTGGCCTCCGTACGCGAATTCGCAAAACCCATGCGGAAGACCATGTTGTCCAGCCTTCTCTCTAAAAACAGGAGCAGATTCGTTCCGGTAATTCCCTTCTGTCGCTCCGCTTTGGCGAAATATCCCCGAAATTGCTTTTCCAGAAGACCGTACATCCTTTTGAGCTTCTGTTTTTCCCGCAACTGAACGCCGTAATCGGAGAACTTTTTCCGAATCTGACCATGATCGCCGGGCGCAAATCCCCGCCTTTCAAAGGCGCATTTTTCGGTGTAACACCTGTCCCCTTTGAGAAACAGCTTCAGCCCTTCTCTTCGGCACAACCTGCACACGGATTCTCGATATCTTGCCAAAAAAAACCTCCCTCTATTCCTTATCTGTTATGCGTTGCGAATATTTTATAGTCATCAATTATGGCCGATTTTAAACCCTTCTTCGCTTGGGCGGGCGGCACCCGTTGTGGGGAATGGGCGTCACATCGCGTATGAGGCTGATCTTCAGCCCCGCTGTCTGTAGAGACCTCAACGCCGATTCCCTACCGGACCCCGGCCCCTTGACATAAACCTGCACCGCCCGGAGCCCATGTTCCCGCGCTTTCTTGACGGCATCCTCCGCCGCCATCTGCGCGGCATAGGGGGTGCTCTTTCGGGATCCTTTGAATCCCTGCATCCCGGCGGATGCCCAGGCTATGACATTCCCGCTCAGATCGGTAATGGTCACGATCGTGTTGTTAAAAGTGGACTGAATATGAGCAATCCCCTCGGAGATATTTTTCTTTTCCTTCTTTTTCCCTGTCTTTCTGACTGGCTTTGCCATGTATCCTCCGAACTCCTTCGCTCGCTATTTCTTCTTGCCGGCAATCGACCTTCTCGGTCCCTTCCTGGTTCGGGCGTTGGTGCCTGTTCTCTGACCCCTGACAGGCAACCCCTTCCGATGTCGCAGACCTCGGTAGCTCCCAACATCCATCAGCCTTTTGATGGACATGGAGATATCCCGTCGCAGATCCCCTTCAACCTTGAGTTCCTTGTCGATAATATTTCGGATGGAGGCGATTTCCGAATCCGCAAGCTGATCGGTTTTCGTATCGGGACTTACCCCGGCATCTCGAAGAATATCAATCGATTTTGTCCGCCCTATTCCGTAGATATAGGTTAACGCGATCTCCATCCTCTTGTTCTTGGGTAAATCCACACCCGCAATTCTCGCCACTGGTCAACCTCCTGATGATCGAATCCCTGTCCCTATCCCTGACGCTGCTTGTGCTTCGGATTTTCGCAAATCACGCGCAGCACACCACGTCTTTTCACAATCTTGCACTTCTCGCAAATCTTTTTGACCGAAGAACGTACTTTCACGATCATTCCCCCTGAATCCGCCCACGGCATGAGATGAACCATCCCTGCCGCCTTCGCTATTTTGTTCTGTAAACAATCCTACCCCGGGTCAGATCATACGGAGAGAGCTCCACCGTCACCTTGTCGCCGGGCAGTATCTTTATAAAATGCATCCGCATTTTTCCGGAAATATGGGCCAGAACGCGATGGCCGTTTTCCAGTTCCACTCGAAACATGGCATTGGGCAGGGGCTCAATAACCCGTCCTTCAACCTCTATCGCTTCTTCTTTCGCCATAATCTCCGTTCAGGTTCCCAGGGACCAACTATTCAATTCGTCCCCCGACTCCTACTGCATCTGACTCAGGATCTCCGGCCCGTTCTCCGTGATCGCCACGGAATGTTCAAAATGAGCGGAGAGCTTTCCATCTTCGGTGACCACAGTCCATCCATTGGGAAGGACCTTTACCTCGTAATTTCCCTCATTCACCATCGGCTCAATCGCGAAAACCATGCCGGGCCGAAGCAGAATCCCTCTCCCTCTTACGCCGTAATTGGGGATCTGAGGATCCTCATGCATGTTCCTGCCGATTCCATGCCCGACATAATCCCGGACGACGGAAAAGCCGGCCGCCTCGACGTGTTGCTGAACAGCGGCGGATATATCCCCCAAGCGGTTACCCGGAATCGCCTGCTCGATTCCGCAGTAGAGTCCTTCTTTGGTGACTTTCATCAGCCGCTCAGCCGTGTCGGAAACAGTCCCCACAGGAACCGTTATCGCGGCATCACCAACATATCCCTTGTAAATGACTCCGAAATCCAGACTCAGAATATCCCCGGATACGAGGGGCCGATCCGATGGCATCCCGTGAACAACCTCACCATTCACTGAAGTGCAAAGAGCAAAGGGATAACCATGATACCCCTTGAACGCCGGGACAACCCGACTTTTTCGCGAAAGCGCTTCCGATAATTCGTCCAGTTCCAGGGTGGTCACACCCGGTTTGACTCTGTCCTTCAGCTCCGCAAGAATCTCTGCCACAATCCGATTGCTGGTCTTAAGCCTTTCGATCTCCTCCGGCAGCTTCAGGATAACCATAACCCTGATCCCCTGTTTCTAACTGCCACACATGGCTTAGCGCCTTCTGGCAATGCGCCCTTTCTTCATGAACCCCTCGTACTGCCGGGTCAGAAGATGGGTTTCGATCTGCCCCGCCGTATCCAGCGCCACGCCCACAACAATCAGAAGAGCGGTCCCTCCAAAATAGAAAGGAACATTAAAATAGCTGATTAAAATGCTGGGAAGGACGCAGATGAGAGAAACATAAACGGCCCCTCCGAAGGTCAGCTTCGTCAAAACATCATCGATATACTCGGCCGTCTTCTTTCCCGGCCGGATTCCCGGGACATACCCCCCGTATTTTTTCATGTTTTCAGCGACATCCACCGGATTGAAGGTGACCGCCGTATAGAAGAAGCAGAAGAACACGATAAAAGCCACATAGAGCAGCTCATAACCCACTCTCCCCGGAACGATGGCGCTGGCCACGGACTTCATCCAGGGATGGGGAATAAAATTGGCAATCGTCGCCGGAAACATGATGATAGAAGAGGCAAAGATCGGCGGTATGACGCCAGCCGAATTGACCTTCAGAGGAAGATGGGTAGACTGACCGCCATACATCTTCCTGCCGACCACCCTTTTTGCATATTGTACGGGGATACGCCTCTGACCGCTTTCGACAAATACGATGATACCAACCACCAGCACCATCAGCAGACTCAGAAAAATAACTATAAATATACCCATGTCGCCTGAAAAAAGGAGGCGGAAGGTGTTGATGATCGCCGCCGGTCCGCGACATACGATGCCGGCAAAGATGATCAGCGAGATACCGTTTCCGATCCCCTTTTCAGTGATCTGTTCCCCAAGCCACATGATAAATGCAGTGCCGGCCGTCAAGGTAATCACCGTCATCAGACGGAATGCCCACCCTGTATTTATCACGATGGACGCCCCCGTGGGGCCAGCCATGTTTTCCAGGCCAATGGAGATCCCAAATCCCTGGATAAGGCTGAGGACCACCGTTCCGTAACGGGTGTACTGTGTTATCTTTCTCCGGCCCGCATCCCCCTCCTTGGAAAGCCTCTCCAGGTAGGGGACGGCCACGGTCAGGAGCTGAAGGATGATCGACGCACTGATATAGGGCATGATCCCGAGAGCAAAGACCGAAAGATTGCTCAGGGCGCCACCCGAAAACATGTCAAAAAATCCCAGCAGAGATCCCTTGGCCTGCTCGAAGAAGGCCGCCAGGGCGGCCGTATCGATGCCCGGCGTCGGCACATGGGCGCCGATTCGGTAAACCGCCAGCAGGAAAAAAGAGAAAAGAATCCTCTTCTGCAGTTCCGGTATCTTGGAGATATTCTTTAAACCGTCCAGCAAATCAGATTACCTCAACAATCGTACCGCCCGCAGCTTCAATCTTCTCTTTTGCCGCGCGGCTGACCTTGTCCACCCTCAGGGAGAGGGGAAAATTGATCTCCCCGCTTCCCAGAACCTTTATCTCGTCCACTCTTCCCGACACCAGACCGGCCGCGGTCAGGGTATCGCGATCGATAAGCGCCCCCTGAGCAAACCCCTTCAACTGCTTGATATTAACGATTGCAATGACCCGCCTGTCTGGATTCTTGAATCCCCGCTTGGGCATCCTCCGCGTAAGAGGCATCTGCCCCCCTTCAAAATTGGGACGGACACTGTGCCCCGAGCGGGCATTCTGACCCTTTGCCCCCTTGCCGGACGTACCGCCGTGTCCGGAACCGTCTCCGCGACCGACCCTTTTTCTCTTTTTCCGCGAACCTTCCGGCGGTTTCAACGTTCCCAGATTCATTTCCCTTGTCCCTCAACTTCCACCGCCGCCACAAGGTGATCAACCTTCCGGATCATCCCGCGGATTTCCGGCGTATCATTCAAAAAAACGCTTTTGTTGACCTTGCCCAGCCCCATGCCGCGAAGGACCCTGCGCTGCGCCTCCGGTCTGCCGATGTAACTATGAACCAGTGTAATCTTGAGCATTTTACCCACAGTTTGTCCCTCTTTAACCTTAATTTTCGGCAATGCCTTTCCCTCTGGCGGCAAGGATTTCGGATGGAGCCCGCAATTGCTGAAGTCCATCGATGGTCGCCTTGACCAGGTTGTGCGGATTATGCGATCCCAAGCACTTCGTCAGAATATTGTGAACACCGGCCACTTCCAGCACAGCGCGCACCGCCCCGCCCGCAATCAGCCCGGTTCCTTCCGACGCGGGTTTCAGCAGGACTTTGCCGGCGCCGAAATGCCCGATAACGCTATAAGGGATCGTTCGATTTTCCACGGCCACCCTGGTCATCGCCTTCTTGGCCTGCTCCATGCCTTTCCGGATAGCCTCCGGAACTTCATGAGCCTTTCCCAAACCGGCGCCGACGGAGCCGCGCCCATCGCCGACGACAACCACGGCACTGAACCGGAACCGTCGCCCGCCTTTCACCACCTTGGCCGTTCTATTGATCGTGATCACCCTGTCGAGAAGTTCCAATTCATCCATCATCTTCTTTTCCTAAGATCATCCCTTCGCAGTCGTTTGTCTAATTGCAGGCTAAAACTTCAGCCCCGCCTCCCTCGCGCCATCGGCCAAAGCCTTCACCCGTCCATGATAGAGGAACCGACCCCTATCGAAGACAACATCCTCAATCCCGGCATCTTGAAGACGCTTCGCGAGGAGCTTTCCTACTGCTTTGGCTTCATCGATCTTTTTCATGCCGGCAAGAGAATCCGCCAGCTCCTTGCTGAGCGTGGAGGCTTCCGCCAGGGTCTTCCCCGAATCATCGGAAATGGCCTGCGCATAGATATGGACCGCAGACCTGAATACGGAAAGGCGGGGCCGTTTTTCGGTACCCTTTACCTTCCCTCTCACTCTCAGCTTCCGCTTGCTTCTGATCTTTTCGATTTT
>JAHFBU010000287.1 GCA_023249795.1 Syntrophaceae bacterium | reverse complement strand
TCGACGGATATTGCCGGATGTTGACGAAGAAATATGGAAGCACATTCGACGAAGGGGCCGCCCGCATGTTCAACGTGATTCGCGGCAACACGGCAAAGATGAACGTTCTGATTGACGATCTCCTCTCGTTTTCAAGGGTGCTCCGAAACAGCATGACCCTGTCGGGAATCGACATGGACGGGCTGGCCTGCACCGTATGGGATGACCTAAAGGCGGCAAACCCGGACCGGCAGCTTGAATTTAAAAGCGCAAAACTGCCCGCCGCATGGGGAGACGTTTCCCTCATCCGGCAAGTGCTTTTCAATCTCATGGCCAATGCCGTCAAGTTCACGGAGGACCGTGCGCCGGCCGTCATCGAAATAAGCGGCTGCGTCCAATCCGGCGAAGTCGTCTATTGTGTAACGGATAATGGCATCGGCTTCGATATGGCTTATTACGACAGGCTTTTCGGCATCTTTAAGCGCCTCTATAATGATGAGGAGTATGAGGGAACAGGGGTCGGGCTGGCGATTGTGCAGCGCATTGTCAAGCGCCACGGCGGTCGGGTATGGGCCAAAGGGAAAGTGGATGAAGGTGCCTCCTTCCGCTTCTCGCTGCCGCAAAAATGAGAAAATAAATCCTATACTGAAAATATCACAATAACTTTCCGCATTTCTTTTGGGAATATTCGCTGCCGGCCATGCGGACAAGGCAAGGCTTTGTAAATTCGACTTCTAAGGCAATGAGGACGGGTCACAAGAGCCGCGAACAAGGAATTTCATTTGCATATACCATAGAAATTCTATAGCGTCACATCGAGTTTACCCTTGGTCCTGATCTTACGTGCTGCGAGGTCATTCGTGGATAAAACGCTGCGTATTCTCATTCTGGAAGACAATCCTGCCGATGCCGAACTGGTTCAATTTGAGCTGGAGGATGCAGGCATCACCTTTACCGCAAACGTGGTGATGACCGAAGAAGATTTTGTTCGCGAACTTCGGGAGTTCTCACCTGATCTCATCCTTTCCGACTATGACCTTCCCAAATACAACGGCGCGTTGGCCCTTGCCGAAGCAAAAAGACGATGCCCGGATATTCCCTTTATCCTCGTAACCGGTGCCGTCACGGAAGACCGTGCCATAGACATCCTGACCCAGGGCGCCAAAGATTACGTTTTGAAGAATCGGCTTGGACAGCGGCTGGTGCCCGCCATCAAGAGAGCGTTGGCGGAAGCGGGGGAACACCGGGCGCGCAAGCTGGCTGAGGAAGACCTTCGGAATACACATAGAGAGCTGGAGAGCAAGGTCAGGGAAAGAACGGCAGCCCTGGAAGCTGAAATAGAAGAACGCAAGAAGACCGAGGCTCAGGTGAGCCAGAGCCAGAAGTTGTTGTCCGAACTGATCGACCGATGCCCATTCGGCATCTATATCATTGATTCCCAATTCCGCATCGCCCATATGAACGTCGGCTCGCAAAACGACGCGTTCCGCAACGTTCGACCTCTGATCGGGCGTCTCTTTAACGAAGCCATGCATACTCTTTGGCCCGATGATGTGGCCGAGGAAATCATTGCCCTTTTCCGTCATACCCTCGATACCGGTGAACCATACTACTCGCCGCGCTTCACTAACCCGCGCCATGACGCTGATATGGTTGAATCCTATGAGTGGGAACTCCACCGCCTGACCCTGCCGGACGGGCAATTCGGCGTCGTCTGCTATTATTTCGATTCAACGAAGCTGCGAGAGGCTGAGCAAGAGTTGCGGGAAAGCGATTTCCGGCTGGGGCTGGTGCTGGAGGCAGGCAAGCTGGGTTGGCATGATTACAAGCCCCCTACTGGCGAAATAACGTGGGATCGGAATTGTCGGGCGATCTGGGGCCTTGGGCTCGACGACCATGTCGATATCAACGTCTTCTGGGCGGGGATTCATCCGGACAGCGTGGAGGAGACGAAGAGGAAACTTGAAGCATCCGTCGATCCGGCAGGCGATGGGCGTTTCGACGGGGAATATCTCGTGCGACCGCTGGATGGTTCACCCTTCCAATGGGTGCATGCCACAGGAAGGACGGTTTTCGAAGGCACCGGTACCGACCGTCATGCTACCCATCTCATCGGTACGGTTCAGGACATCACCGAGCGCAAGCAGGCGGAGGAAGCATTGCGCAAGAGCGAGGAGAAGTACCGCAGCCTGTTTGAGAACATGACTGAAGAAGTCCATTTCTGGAAACTCGTCCGTGACGAACAGGGCCAGATCAAGACCTGGCGGGTAGTTGATGTCAACCCACCTGCTCTTAAAGCCTGGGGCCGGAAGTCACGTGAAGACACGATCGGAAGAACAGCCGACGAAATCTATCCCGGTGCTTCAGATCATTTCATGCCGATCGTGCAGAAGATTATGAGCGAAGGCGTCCCCTATTCATACGACAACTACTTTCCACCCCCGGTGGAC
>JAHFBU010000286.1 GCA_023249795.1 Syntrophaceae bacterium | reverse complement strand
TCCGGGGCGTTTTTTTTTGCACCGCTGCCGGAACTGCACCGGGTTTACCCGGGTCGGCCGGGAAAGCCGGACGTCGTGGTCGGCTTTCCCTTTGACAGGAATGCTGTCTTATGTGATGTTTCCAAGCAATGTATAATGCGTCGCATAAAAGAGTTCTTGCCCTGCTGAAGACAAAGCCGCTCTCGGCGATTCTGGACGAGGTCGGGCATATGCCGCCACGCCAGGCCGTATCGGCCCTCACGGCCGGTCTCTGTCATACGGACATAACCGTCAAGTGGCACGCCGTATCGGCCCTCGGCGCGGCCATGGCGATACTCGCGGAAAAGGATATGGAGGCCGCCCGCGTCGTTATGCGCCGGCTGATGTGGAGCCTGAATGACGAATCCGGGAGCATCGGCTGGGGAGTGCCGGAAGCCCTGGGTGAAATCATGGCCTGCCATCCGCCGCTTGCAGAGGAATATGCCTTCGCGCTGGTCGCATATATGCGCGAGGATGGCCCCCATCTCAACCATCCCGCTTTGAAGAAAGGCCTCTTGTGGGGGGTCAACCGTCTCGCCGAAACCGGACCCGATCTTCTCCGCAAGTTTGAAGCGCCCGTCCGACTCCTGCCCTGTCTGGATTCGGAAGATCACGAGATTCGCGGTCTCGCCGCGCGCGCCCTGGGCATCCTGCGGGCCGGCGAGGCCAGGGAGAGACTTGCCGCCTTGAAGGATGATCCCGCGGAACTGGTTCTTTACGGCAGGAACGGTTTTGAAACGATGACGGTAGGAAGGCTTGCCGGAGAAGCCCTCGCTTCACCGGCTTGAAGGTCAAATATCCGCCTCTCCGGTGAACGTTGATCTTTCAGAGACCCGACAGGCGCTGCGCCCGTCCGCGCCTGAGCAGATCGTCCCAGACCTGACCGACCAGGCGGTTTGTCTCTTCGACAGAGCCTTCGTTGCGGATTACGAGGTCGGCTTGGGGAATCTTCTCATCAAGCGATATCTGCGCGGCAACCCTTCCTTCCGCCTCATTCCGGGTGAATCCGTTGCGCGCCATCAGCCTGCGGATCTGATCCTCACGGGGGAGGTAAACGAGCAGCACCAGATCCACCATCGTCTCCATGCCTGCCTCGATGAGAAGCGGAACGTCGGAAACGGCGATGGCATCCACCATGGTCTGTTCGATTTCGCGGAGTCGCTTGCGCCATTCAGTAAAGACTGCCGGATGGACAAGACTGTTGAGGATTTCCAATTTTCCCGGATCCGCGAAAACGATGGCGCCCAGCTTAGGGCGGTCGATCCCGCGATCCGGAAGGAGTATTTCTTCTCCAAAATGGTTGACGATCTCCCGCCACACCGGCCCCTCCGGCGCTTCAATGGCATGGGCCAGGTTGTCGATGTCGATGAGGATGGCCCCCTTGGCCGCCAGCATCCGGGCGACGGTCGATTTGCCGCTCGCGATCCCGCCGGTCAGCCCCACGTTCAGCATCTTTTCCCCCCGACAGTGGGATGGAGATTATTACGCGTCACGCCTCGCATTTTTTGAGATTCCGCTTGAAGATGATACGCAGCCCTTCGAGGGTCAGCATCTCTTCGACCACATCGATCTGCTTCGCCTCCCGCGCGATCCGGTTCGCAAGACCACCGGTCGCGATGACCAGCGGCGCGGAGCCGATTTCGGCTTTCATCCGCTCGACGATCCCGTCAACAAGCCCCGCATAGCCGAACATGATTCCCGCCTGCATGCCGCTCACCGTATCCTTCGTGATGATGCAGCGGGGCGTGCTGAGTTCCACACGGGGGAGCTTGGCCGCCCGCTGGAAAAGGGCTTCGCTTGCGATCATCATCCCCGGTGCGATACAGCCCCCCATGTACTCCCCCTTCGGCGAGATATAGTCGAAGGTCGTCGCCGTGCCGAAATCGACGATGATCAGATCCCGCCGGTACTTTTCATAGGCGGCAACGGCATTGACGATGCGGTCCGCTCCCACCTCTTTGGGATTGTCGTAGAAGATGGGCATGCCCGTCTTCACCCCGGGACCCACGATGAGGGGCTGGACACCGAAATACTTCCGGCAGAGGGGTTCGAGGATGTCAAGCATGGGCGGCACGACGCAGGAGATGATGATATTCTTGATGGCCATTGAGCCGATCCGGCTGCTCTTGTAGAGGTTGAGTATGAGCATTCCATATTCGTCGACGGTGTGATCGATCATCGTCCGGATCCGCCAGTCGTGGACCAACTCCTCTCCGTCATAAACGCCGAGGACCGTATCCGTATTTCCCACATCGATAACCAAAAGCATGATTGATGACCCCGCAAAATATTCTTAGAAGCCGTCTGTTCCGGGGAGAGCGTTCCGATCCCTTCGGGCTTCCGGAACATGTCCCTGAGGTATCCATTTCTTTCTATTTCATGATCGTCGCATCGCCTGCAATAATCCGCCGGAC
>JAHFBU010000002.1 GCA_023249795.1 Syntrophaceae bacterium | reverse complement strand
AGGCTGTTCAAAAACGCCCATCTGAGGCGTTTCCCTTATCCTTCGCCATTACATTCCGGGACAAGTTCCGATCCCTTCGGGCGAAGACTTTGGTGGAATTACCTGATCTCGAGGAGTTTCGCCCGAGCGATCCGTGCCTGGCTCGTGTCGGGATAATCCTTGGCAACCTGCTGCAGGAGAAGCTTTCCGCTTGCCTTATCCCCCAGACTCAGGAATGAGAGCCCCTGTTTAAGGAGGGCGTAGGGAATCTTGTTTCCTTCCGGAAAGTTCTTGATCACCTTGTCATACTCGACGATAGCCTTTTCGTATTTCTTCTCAAAATAGTAGCACTCTCCAAGCCAGAACTGGGCGTTGTCGGAGAATTCGGTGTCGGGATACTGTTTGAGGAAGCCTTCAAAGGCATCCCTCGACTTCTCGTACCTCCCCTCCTTGAAGAGATCATACGCCGCCGCATAGAGGGATTCCTTGTCCATCCTGACCTTGCCGGCGGAATCATTTGTCTGCGTCGCGGAGGACTGCTTCTTCTCCGCCGGCGTCCTCGATGGCTCATCGTGCTTGCCGATCCCGAGGAAATTTTCGATGAAGTTGACCTTGAATGTAATGTTATCCAGCTTCTCCCGAAGCGTCTTCTCCTCATCCTCACGCTTGCCGGCCCTGGCGGAGATGGAAGAGAGGTCTTTCCGGAGGCTGTCAGCCATCCCCCGGATCTGCTGGAGCTGTTCCCGGATATCGGTGATTTCGGCGCGTCCCTCCGCCTGACTGCCGCGCAACGACTGGATGGCCTCCTGGACCTTTGCGGTCTCGTTGCGGAGAACCGCGATCTCCTCCCGGAGTGATGCCGATCCCTGCCCGACTGCGGCGATCTTTTCGTCCGTGGCCCGAATTTGCTTGTCGAGTTCAAATTGCACCCTCAGGAGATCATCCTTGGTGGCGCAGCCCGTCAGATACAGACATATGATGAAAAGGATGGACAGATACCTTCGCAAGATTTCTTCCTCCTCAACTCAACTTTCTTGAAGCGCTCGCCCTCAGGGCGCGGCTTCCGGCAAGAAAACCGTCCGTTTATTTATTGCGCTCCCTAATCCCGCCTGCAAGGCGGGGCCAGCGGGTTGCGCCCCGGTTCACATCCGGCCGGAAGACTTTAACCGGCCCGATGGCGAAGAACAAATACAAGAGTCCCGTGAGTCCCGCCTTGAGGCGGGGCTCACAGGACCTTTTTCTCCCATGACGGCAGAATAATAAGCGAAATCTACTTCGCCGGAGGGAAAATAACGAAATGGACCCTCCTGTTTTTCGTCCAAGCCGCCTCGTCATGTCCCTTATCCAGCGGCATTTCCTTGCCGTAGCTGATGGTTTTGATCCTCTCCTTATCGATTCCCAGATCGGTCAGGTACTTCGCGGCTTCCGTCGCCCGCTTCTCGCCCAGCGCCAGGTTGTATTCTGCAGTGCCCCGTTCGTCGCAGTGTCCTTCGACCACGAGTTTGTAATCCCTGTACTTCAGATAGGCCGGAGCCCCCTTCTTCAGAATCTCCTGGGCCTCGGATTTCAGATTGTATTTGTCGTAGTCGAAATAGATGTCGGCAATCTGCATTTCCTTCAGGATTGCTGCTGCCTTTTCGGCCGCTTCCTTCTTCGCCTTTTCAACCGCTTCCCTGGCCGCCTTGTCGGCTGCTTCCTTGGCTGCCTTGTAAGCCGCCTCTTGGGCCGCCTTATCGGTTGCCTCCTTGGCCACCGCCTTGTCGGCCCCCTCCATGACCAGTGGGACCTGTTCCCGCTGGGCGCTTTTCCGGGACGCCGAACTCTGCTGAGCGGCCGCCGCCCTCTCGGTCATCGTCGCTCCCGACGATGCCTGGGCAGCCACTTTCTGCTCCTGGGAAACCACAGCCTCTTCCTTCAACGTCGCCCTCTTGGTGCAACCGACCAGAAATGTTACCGAGAGACATAACACAAGGGCGATCAGCCCTATCCAGATTTGATTCTTCTTCATCATAGTTCTCCTTTCTTGGATCAAGAATGTTTGATCGGCCTTAACCAAACTCCGTACGTTATAAAGTAACCACTCCTGACGACAAAAATCAACCGAAAATTGGCGTTAGGTTAATCAGCGTAAATGGGGGGACCAGAAGGGGCTCTGGCAGTCGTCGTTTCCTTCGTACAGCACCCTCACATTCTGTCCGCCCACGTTCATGATCTCAATCCGGCTTCGGCCGCTCACCTGGACACGGTAGGCGAGGCAGCGCCCATCCGGCGACCAGGAAGGGGATTCATGGTCCGCTTCGTTAAAGGTCAACTGCTGGGGGTCACCCCCTTCCGGGTCTATGAGAAAGATCTGAAACCGGCCGTTTACCGAACCCTCATAGGCGATTCTCTTTCCCTTCGGCGACCAGGCGGGTGAGGTGTTGTAATTGCCCTCCTGGGTCAGCCGTCGCACGTTGCCGCCGTCGGCATCCATGACATAGATCTGCGGCGAGCCGTCGCGGTTCGAAACGAAAGCGACCCGCCGTTCATCCGGTGAGCGTGCGGGGGAAACGTCAATCGCAAAATTGCGGGTCAGGCGCCGGAGGAGGCTGTTACCCACGTCCATGTCATAGATCTCCTGATTCCCATCCCGGCTCAGGGTCACCAGCAGCCTGCCGCCATCCCGGGACCAGGAGCCTGGCAGGTTCAACCCCCGATAGTAAGAAAGCTTCCGCGTCGAACCGTTCTCCAGATCCCGAATATAGAGATCCGGATTGCCGTCCCGGTAGGAGGTGAAGGCCAGAAACCGGCCATCGTGGCTCCAGCGCGGGGCAAGGGTCAGCGTTTTATTGTCCGTGATCCGGCGCAGGTCCGAACCGTCGTAGTTGATCGTATAGATGTCCGCGGAGCCCTCGCTTTTTCTGACGAACGCGATTCGCGTGTCAAAAAGACCGACCTCGCCGGTCAGGGACCGAAGGATCTCGTTGACGAATTGTATCACCATCTGACCACGGTCCTCGGGTTTCCCAATGTATCTCTTTTCGACAACCAGTTCCCCCCGCACCACGTCAAACAGGCGAAACTCGGTTACAAGCTCGCGGCCGTTCGTCTGAAATCCCCCCTTGACCAGATATTCGGCGCCGATGGCCGTCCAGTCTACAAAACGGATATTCTCTCCGGCGCCCCCCGCCTGGTTCGGATCAGCGGGGTAGGCTTTCCGGTCCAGAACATTGAAGTAGCCCGTGGTTATCAGGTTGCGTGAGATCGTATCGGAAAACCAGGCAGGCAGATCGCCTTTGTCCGCGACAGGCCGGAGGGGGGTGAAATCGGCGACCGCGATGGGGAACTTCTGGGAAACGGGAGAATCGATGTCGATATAAACCTTCCCGTAGGCTTGACCGGAGGAAGACAGCAGAAGCAGAAGCAGGATTAAAATCGCCGGATGTTGCAGATTGCGCATATTAGGGCTACCCTATTTTTGAGAAGGCTTTCAGGGCTTCAATTCAGACGAGTGAAACCGGATCACCACGTCGTGGCTGTTTTCGCCGAACCATTCCGGCAGCGGCGGCAACGTGCCCGCCTTCCGGATCGCCTTCAGGACGGATTCGTCGAAATAGCGGTTCCCCGACCTTTTTTCAATATTCGTTTCCACCACCGCACCGTTGCGAAGGATCTTGATATCAACCCACGTTTCCCACTGTTCTCCCGGAAGGATTCCCTGGGGATAGGTCCATTTTCCGTTGATCCGGAACTTGATCATCGCATAGTAGGCTTTCATCTTTGCATTGAGATCGGCGGGCGACGCTTGAGATGCCGGACCTGCCTTCTCGGCAGCGAAGAGAGGCTCCGGTGGTTTCGGGGCTGCTGCGGCCCGTTTACGGATCTCCTGCATCGCCTTCTCCAAGTCTTGGTCCCGTTTTGCGCGGCTCTCCCGGCTCCGGATCGGAACGACCGGCTCCGACTCCAGAAGCTTCTTGACGACCATTCCGGCGCTTGGAGATTCCAGCAGCTCCTTCGCCACGGCCTTATCACGCTTCTGCTCCGGAGCACTTCCGGAAAAGTCAACCAGCGACACGGTATAGATCGGTCCGAAGGTCAGTTTTGGCGAAGGGATGGAGGGGGCAAAAAAGAGGAGACTAAGAACCAGGCCGTGGAATAGCAGGGAAACGAGGATCATGGCGTTGAGGCGGCCTCCCCCGATTCTCTCCCCATCTGCTTGTTCCGACATCACCTGGGTTCCTCGGGGGGGTCAGTGATCATCCCCAATTTATCCACGCCGGCCTTGCGGACCGCGGCCATGACCTCGACCACAAAACCGTAAGGAACGTTCCGGTCGGCCCGCATGTAGACCTCGCGTTCGATCCGCGACGCGAAGAGATGTTCCAGTTCAGGTCCGAGATCGGGAAGCGTCATCCGACTCTTGTTGAGGAAGATCTCCCTGGCGGCGTTGATCGTCAGGACAAGCTTTTCCTCAGCGGCATCCACGCTTTTCGCCTTGACACGGGGCAGATTCACATCGATGCCCATCTGGAGCATCGGCGCCGTCACCATGAAAACGATGAGCAGAACCAACATCACGTCCACAAGGGGGGTGACATTGATCTCGGCCATGGGCCGGTTGTCATTTTGATTCCTGCGCCTTGGGTATTTCATAATCTGTTAATTCTTGACATTGAACCGTTCGACAATATTCAACAGCTCCAGGGCGAAATTGTCCATTTCGAGGGTCATGCCCTTGATCCGGTTCAGATAGTAGTTGTAGAAAATAACGGCCGGGATGGCTGCCGCGAGGCCGGCCGCCGTCGCGATCAGCGCCTCCGAGATCCCCGGCGCCACGATGGCCAGGGTCGCCGAGCCGCGGGCTCCGATCCCTTTGAAGGTATCCATGATCCCCCACACGGTTCCGAACAGGCCGATGAAGGGGCTGGCGCTGCCCGTGGTCGCCAGAAATCCGAGGGCCGCCTCCAGCTTGGTCGTCTCCAGCCCGCATGCCCGGTTCATCGCCCGCTCCACATTGTCGATCCCACCGATCTCCAGAAGCGGACCGGCCACCTCTGAGGCGTCCCTGCCAGTGGAGGTTCCGCGAACCGCCTTGGTGATCTTCACGAGTTCGGTATAACCGCTCCGAAACACCTCCGCCAGCGTCGAATGCCTGAATTTCTTTGTCTCGGGGAAGATATCCGACAGTTTTGAACTTTTCATGTAGAAACCCATGAAGCGGTCGTTTTCTCTCCGGACTTTCCGGAGGCTGAAATATTTCATCAGGATGATGGCCCAGGAGACGACGGAGAAGAGGAAAAGGAGCGCAAGAACGAGCTGCACGACAAATCCCGCGTGAACAACCATATCGAAAAGACTGCCATGAAAATTCCCACCCAGATTCATCGCGGCCGTGGACGAAATTTCATTCACATTCAATCTCCTTCTGTAGGCAATTATAGGAAAGACGGGAACATATCTAATCGTAAAGCCGTGGTTTGTCAAGGGCCGATCCAAGAGGGATGCGCCAATATCCTCCGCTTTCTGTGAATGGACTGCAGAGGAATTATAAAAAATATTCCCTTGAATAGCGATGGCGAGCGCCACACCGCACCTCTATTCCGGCCGGTTCGATAAATTGATGGATAGTATTTACTTACGACTAAACTGATATTTTACGATCATTGTCAATTCTCATTCCATTGCGTACGATACAGGCAAAATGGGGTGGAGAATTAGCCCTCATGAAAAATAGAGGCGGAAATAGGGAGCGGAAGAAAGTTCCATGAAACCAAACCAGAAACAGAAAGGAGATAAAAAATGAAAAAAGTATTGGTATCCATGGTTATCGGCGTTGCATTGATGGTGGCACCTTATTGTGCGATCGGGGCGAGTCTCACCGGATCCGTTCAGGGGTTCATGTGCGTGACCCAGGGAAAAGTTTGTCCCATAGGAAAAGAAGACCCCGTGGCTGCCGTGGAGAATGTATTTGTGCTTCTGGTTGACGCCGCAAAGGGGGATTATTATTTTGTACCGAACGTAGATAGAGTGGTTCTCGCGCGACACATTAACGAGGAGGTCAGGATCGAGGGAACTGTGGATATGAAGATGAAAACCATTACTGCGTCAGATATCTATGTGGGAAGCAAAAGGATCTGGTCCGGCAGCATGCAGGAAGATATATTGAGAGGGTTTATGGGACCGGTGAACCCTTTCAGATGACCCGCATATGATCGATGATGCGAAGATGCTCAAAAAAACCCCGGATTATACCGGGGTTTTTTTATGATTTACAGCGATAAATGCGAAGATCTCCCGCCACCGGGAATACCTTCCGGATGACGGGTGGTGGGCTCACTCTTTTGTTATCGTGCGGAATAATAGCAGTCTCAATATTGCAGCCGGACTAAGATCCCCGCTTCAGATTCTCCATAAACTCATCTCTCTTCTCCGGTAGGGCCACACCTCTGTAGATGATCTCGTCTTTCGCGTTAATGCCGACGATATGTGGTATTCCCTTGATGCCATATTGTTCAGTCGTCACAATCCCATTCGTGTCGAGAAGTATCTCATATTTAATTTGTTCGGATTTTCTTAAGCGTTCAACAATTTCTTTCTTTTGCTTGAAATTGATGCCAAGGACAACAATATTTTCCTTTTGAGCCATTTCGGCGAATTGTTTAATTTCTGCCACCTCCCGGACGCAAGGGACACACCATGTCGCAAAGAATACGAGCACAGCCCCTTTCCCCGCTTTTATTTTACTCAGCGCTACCTGCTCACCTTCCAGCGAGGGCAGGGTAAAATCGGGCGCCAGATGGGTCAAAGGTTTCTCACTTGCCCGGATTTGCGACGCGGACGGGGCGCCAGACCCTGCAAGCCGTGCCGACGGGGTTTCCGTTCTTGCAAGAAGTTGGGCCAGATTTGGAAAATCGGTATTTTGACCCACCAATACGAACAGCAGGGTTGAGGTGATAATGATCAAGAGGGCAAAGCCTTTTTTAACCGTCTCCATCCAAGCGCCTGCTTCAGGCAGTTTGGAAATAAAACCGGTGAAGATTCCCGCCAACAGGATCAGCACTCCCTGGCCCAACCCAAATAGAAATAGCAGAAAGCCGCCTTTCACAATTTGCATTGCGTAGTTAACGCCATGCAAATTTTTCAGCGTGAAGGCAATCGCTCCCAGCGCAACAGCCAAAATAGGCCCGGTACAGGGACCGCAAATGAGACCGCTGAAACCGCCAACCACAAACGCGCCAAACATCCCTCTTCGGTTTACCGATTTCGCCTGAAGCCTGCATATAAATCCGGGAACGGGAAAATGAAACACACCCATAAGGAAGAGTCCCATGATCATGAAATACAGGGCAACCAGGTAAAGAGCCCACCCGCTTCCCATAATTGAACCGAACGTTCCTCCCACCGCCGCAACGATGCTGCCCAATATGGCATAGACCAACGCCATGCCGATAAGCATGGCAAGGCTCAATACAAAAGCTTTTGTCCGGTTGCCGCCCGCCCTATTGCCGATGTAACCAACCGTCAACGGAAGCACCGGATAGGTACATGGCGTCAAGGAAGCCAATAATCCACCGCCGAACATCAGAAAATAGAGGGTGATGGAATCCTGGGAAAAGGCCTTTTCGAGGAGAAATTGGAGTTGCTCAATCACTTCGAACCTCCGGGAAATGAAGCCGTAGAGACTTATCTTGAATCAACGTGCCGGCCGGTACTCGCTATTCGGCTCTAAAAGGCAGCAAACAAGCGGAATGGAGATTTGGTTCTGTTCCGGATCATCCGTGACTTATAACGGTCGGCAAGCCTCGTTTAAATCTAATGGTTGCTTGCTTCTTCAAGGGCTCTTGCAAGGTCCTCAAGCAACGGCCGCCTGTTTATATCATGAACGTCTATGTATCTTACAATACCGTCCTTGCTGATGACGAGGAGCGCCCGCTCGGCTACCCCTTCTGAACGGAGCACCCCGTATCGTGAGGCTACCGCACCATGAGGATAAAAGTCGGAGAGGACGGGAAACCATAATTTTTCATCGGGATTGGACATCTGTTTCGTCCAGGCATAGAGTGTGGGAATGTTGTCGACCGTAATGCCGAGCAGAATGGCATCGTGTTTGTCAAAAAGATTCTTGGAGATATTGTAGCCCGGCCATTGGCCGGAGCAAACCGGCGTCCAGGCCGCGGGAACAAAGGAGATGACGACATTCTTCTTGCCCCTGTATTGGCTGAGGGATATTTTGCCCCCCTCCACCGCTGGAAGCGTAAAGTCAGGAGCAATATCGCCAATTTTTAAAGTGGGTATGCTATCCGTCGGTTTGAGATTGCCCACCGGATAAATATAGGCCGTGAATCCGGACGATTGGCCATATACCGCATCTGCGCCACCCATGATCACCAGAACAGCGATGCACAACATTCCCATCCATTTCCTGACCTGTCTGTCCATTTGCTCCACCCTATTTCAATCCCGACAATTGAATGATCTCCATCAGAAACTGCTGAGCATCCTGAAACCCGCCCTCTGCAAAATAGAACTTCTCCAGCATTCCCTTTCCGTTCACTTTCAGCCCGATGAACGTGGGCGTACCCCTTACGTTAAACTTCTGAGAAACTTCCATGGTTAAGTCAGGAAAAAGGGGAAACGGGACTTTGTACCTCTCCCGGTAGGATTCCACCTCATACATGCTATTGTTCACGCCTATCCCGATTATTTTTATCTTTTCTTTTATATCGGGGCGTTCCTGTATCAAACGAAGGAGCTCGTTGACACGAGAAGCGGCTCGCTGGCAATGGGGACAATAGAGGCTATAAATCTCGATGATCAGAACTTGCGATTTGATTTGCCCTATCTTGAAATTTCCGGTCCCGGAAAGGCCAAGGTAACTTTTCCCCTGTTCACTTACCGGCATCGGGAGCTCGATTGTCGGGATGCCCTGATTGCCTCCCGAATCCGATTTCACCGAACCCCCAAGGACCGTGATGGATTCGGCCCCAAATGAAGCCGTTACCGAAAGAAGAGACACGGCAAGCAAAATGCAAAGAGTGGATACTATCCTTCTTTTGTTTCCTTCCATACCGGATACCCCTTTGTTGTCTGATGATAATGCCACGCTTACGATTTTACTATAAGTAAGCGGTCCTCATATGTCAAGTGGACCGGAATATAACGCACGGGGACGACGGCTCTCTGCCTCAGGCGATCAGGGGGAATGGGGGGATTATAATAATGTCAGAGCAATTCGGGTGTAAAGGCGACCACATCGTCGATCCGGGATTTGTCGGCAAAAAGCATGGCGAGACGGTCCACGCCGAGGGCAATCCCGGCGGAGGGGGGCATTTTCTCAAGGGCCGCAAGGAAGCGTTCCGGCATGGGATGGGGAGAACCGCCCTTCAGCCGGCGGTCGCTGAAAACCTCTTCGAAACGCCGCCGCTGTTCTCCTGCATCGGTCAGCTCGGAAAAGGCGTTGGCCAATTCCAGCCCGGCACAGTAGAGTTCGAAACGCTCTGCGATCCCCGCCTCCCCCTCCTTCAGCCGCGCCAGGGCGCCGAGTTCAGCCGGATACTCGTACAGAAAAACAGGGTGTTCCTTGCCCAGATGGGGTTCGACCTCGCAGGCGAGGATCTCATCGAAACGCTCCGTCCTCAGCGCCTCGGCGGAGGTCATCGTTGCGTAACGACTGAAGGCCTCCCGGACGGTCATTCGCTCCCAGGGAATCCCCAGGCGGATCTCGCGTCCCTGCCAACAAACGGCGCCGCCGATACCCAGTTCACGGGCGACAAGGGTGATCAGGGCCTCGCAGTCCTCCATCAGGGTCCGATAGTCCACCCCTTCACGGTACCACTCGAGCATCGTAAATTCCGGCAGGTGGCGATCGCCCCGCTCTCCCGCCCGGAAACATCTGCAGATCTGGAAGATCCGAGGATAACCCGCCGCCAAAAGCCTTTTCATGCAAAGCTCCGGTGAGGTCTGCAGGAACCAGTCTTCCGATGCAACGGCATCGATATGAAATTCCGGCGCCGGCGCTGGAATTCTCTGGGGGGTTTCAATTTCGAGGAAATCGTTTTCCAGGAAGAAGCCGCGGATCGCCCGGATCATCCGGGCGCGCAGCCGAAGGGCGTCCGCCCGGTCGGCCAGCTTCCAGGAATCATCCACCATCATCCTTTGACCCTTGTCAGGTACTCCCCGGTGCGCGTATCGATCCTGATCTTTTCCCCTTCTTCGATAAAGGGGGGAACCTGGAGCTGATAACCCGTCTGAACGGTCACCGGCTTGGTATTACCCGAAACGGAATCTCCCTTCGCCCAGGGATCGGCCTTGGTCACGACCACGTCGATGAAATTGGGGAGACTGATGCCCAGCGGCTTGTCTTCGAACAGGAGGATCTCCGCCTCGATGTTGTCGAGAAGAAAATTCTTCGCCTCGCCGACCTGATCCTCGCTGAGGAAGATCTGCTCATAGCTCTGATTGTCCATGAAGCAATACTTTCCCTCCTCCTTGTAGAGGTACTGCATCTTCTTTTCCTGCAGATCGGCCGCCTCGAAGACATCCACGGAACGGAACGTCCGCTCAAACTGGTTCCCGTTGATCATGTTCTTCAGCTTGCAGCGGTAGAGGGCCTGGCCCTTTCCCGGTTTGACGAAATTGAATTCCGTCACGATGTAGGGATCATTTTCGATCTTGATCCGCAGTCCTTTTCTCAGATCGCTGGCTGTGTACATGGTTTTCCATCTCCTTATCGAATCTCATCGGCGGCCGCCGCGCTATTATTGCATTGCCTTCCCGGACGGGCAAAAGGGGACTGCCCCCCACTATCCTGCCGGAGTCCTTAATCCATTTGCTTTATGTTGTCAAAAGAATGTTTACTTCCGTCCCTTTTCGGGCAGCAGGGAGAAGGGCTGGAGGGGGATTTTGCCACGGCCGCCGGGGCAGTCCAGAACGTAGCGGGGCAGGCAGAGTCCGGAGATATTCCGCCAGAGCCGCTCCATGATCTCCATACCGGTCCGGATTTCCGCCCGGAAATGGTCCGTCCCCTGAACCGGATCGCATTGAAACAGATAGTAGGGACGCACCGAGATCCGCTCCAGACCGTAAAGTAATTCCCGCATCGAATCATAACTGTCATTCACCCCTTTGAGCAGAACCGACTGATTTCCGACCGGGATCCCTGCCGCAAGCAGCATCTCGCACGCCCTTGTGGCTTCTTCCGTAATTTCAAGGCGGTGATTGAACTGCGTATTGAACCAGAGGGGCCGATGCCGTTTCAGAATTGCACAGAGTTCCGGCGTGATCCGCATCGGCAGAGTGACCGGTGCCCGGCTGCCGATGCGGAGAACCTCAACATGGGGAATTGCGCGCAGAGCCCCCAGGAACCAGTCCAGAAGCGGCTCGGAAATCAGCAGGGGATCCCCGCCGGAAATGATCACCTCCCTGAGAGCCGGCGTCCTGGCGACATAGTCCACCATGGACTGAAGCCTTTCCCGCGTCCGTCCCGGTTTACTTTCGCGCCACATCCGCTTGCGGTTGCAATGCCGGCAGTAAACGGCGCAGTTCCCCGTGACAATCGCAAGACAGCGGTCCGGATAGCGATGGATCAGTCCGGGAACGGGCATGTCTCTCTCTTCGTCAAGCGGATCGGGGACCCCTCCCAGAGAAAAGGTCAGTTCCCGAGAGTCGGGAAAGCACTGCCGGCGTAGCGGGTCGTTTTCATCGGAGAGATCCAGAAGCGACAGATAATAGGGTGTGATCGCAATGGGATAGGTCCGCAGCACGGGGCGACAGGGAGCGAGCGAAGCGACGGGCCGGTCCAGCGCCGAGGCCAGCTGGCTCAGCGAGCGAACGCGGTGCCGGAATTGCCATTTCCAGTCGTTCCACTCCCCGATGGGCGTCCCGTCCCTGAGATCCCTGAGATCCCTGCCGGACCTACCGCCGATTGTTATCACGAACCGCCCTCCTCACAAAATCCGCCGAGGGAGATTCCCTACCATTTGCTATTGGCGCGGGCAAGAAATGATTTGCTTTGTCCCGGCAGATTTTATATCTTTTCACCGCATGGCGTTTGAGTCCGTTGCTGCCGGCTGTCCGGGCAAGAGGGGGTCGTTCCCCTTGGGAGAACCCGTCCGGATCCTCTTCCGCATGCCCTCACGTCAGGAGGGTTCCACGATTCAGAAGGGAGGCGACCAGATGGTTGCATTATCGCGGGATGAATTGAAGACGTTGATGGAAAAACATCAGGGGCCGTGCATTTCCATTTACATGCCGTGCTTCAGAACCGGCGCGGAGAGCCAGCAGAACCAGATCCGGCTCAAGAATCTTCTGCGCACGGCGGAGGAAAAACTGCTGGCCCAGGGTCTGCGGCCCCAGGAGATCAAGACCCTCCTGGAGCCCGCGCACGCGCTGCCGGGCAATGTCCTCTTCTGGCGGAAGCAGAGCGATGGTCTGGCGCTTTTTCTCTCCGCGGATCTCTTCCGCTCCTTCTGCCTTCCCGAAACCTTTGAAGAGCTAATCACGGTTGCCGATAATTTTCACATCAAGCCGCTCCTTCCGCTCCTGGGAAACGATAAACATTTCTATATCCTCGCCCTGAGCCAGAATGAGATTCGGCTCCTCGAAGGGACGGGACGGAACATCCAGGAAATCGAACTGGAATCGGTCCCCAAGAGCCTCGACGAGGCGCTCCAATTTGACGAGTTTGACAAGCAAGTCCGCTTCCGGACCGGCTCCCCCAGCAGCCCAACCGGCATGGCGATGGTTTCCGGACATGGCGGGGTCGCCGATGACGTGAAGGACAACCTGCTGAAATACTTTCGCCTCGTCGATCGTGGGCTCCACGACCTGCTCCGGGACGAACGGGCGCCCCTCATTCTCGCCGGCGTGGAATATCTCTTCCCTATTTATCGAGAAGTGAGCACCTATCCCGAACTGCGCGAAGAAGGGATTCCGGGAAATCCCCAGGGGATCAGCTCGGAAAACCTTCACCGGTCGGCCCTGAAAATCGTCACCCCATGCTTTCAGAAGGCCGAGAATGATGCTATCGCGCAGTATCGCCAATCCTCTGGAACCGGCCTGACCTCCGCCGATTCCGGGGAGATCGTCCCTGCCGCCGCCCACGGAAGGGTCGGCATCCTCTTCGTCGCCTCAGGCCGCCGGCAGTGGGGAACCTTCGACGAAGAGAACGGCACCGTCGAAATTCACGCGAAGAGGGGAGACGCAAGCAAAGATCTTCTGGAGGTGGCGGCCATTCAGACCTTTCTGAATGGAGGGACATTGTTCACACTGCCTGCTGAAAAGATGCCGGATGCGGGCGATATGGCGGCCGTCTTCCGCTACTGAGATAAGTCGCCTGGATCGGCTCGGGGGAATGGGTTGAATGCGGTCCCGATCATGCGATGAATTTTAATTCTCTACGAAGGAGCACTTACACCGATATGCAGGACCGAAAAATCAAGGTGGCACGCCTGTCCGTCATCTCCAATACCATCCTTGTGGCGTTGAAACTGGTCGTCGGCCTGCTGATCGGTTCCGTCTCCATCATATCGGAGGCAATCCACTCCGGCGTGGATCTTGTGGCCGCCTGCATCGCCCTGTTTTCCGTCCGGACCTCCTGCATCCCCGCCGACGCGGAGCACCCTTTCGGCCACGGCAAGGTCGAAAATATCTCCGGAACCGTCGAGGCGCTCCTGATCTTTGTGGCCTCCATCTGGATCATCTATGAGGCGGTACTGAAGCTGATTCATCCCCAGCCGATCGAGTATGTCGGGTGGGGAGTCATCATCATGCTGATCTCGGCTGTCACGAATATCGTGGTATCCGAAAAGCTCTTCAAAGTGGCCAAGGAGACGGACTCCATCGCCCTCCACGCGGACGCTCTGCACCTCCGGGCGGACGTTTTCACCTCCGTCGGGGTCATGGCAAGCCTCGCCGTGATCTGGCTCGGTCACCGGTTATTCGCGGACCCGAATATCCACTGGCTCGATCCGGCGGCGGCGTTGGGTGTGGCCGTTCTCATCATCCACGCCGCTTACCGGCTCACGGTGACGGCGGCCCGCGATCTGATGGATGTGAAGCTCCCTCCGGATGAGGAGTCCTGGATCCGCGATCTGATCCAGGCCCACCAGCCCGTCATCCACGGGTTCCACAAGCTGCGGACGCGCAAGGCCGGTAATTTTCGGTTCATCGAATTTCACATCAAGATGGATCCGGAGATGTCGGTCGGGGTCTCGCACAGCATCACGGAAGAGCTGACTGCCGGCATCGAAAGGCGCTTCCCCAATGCCAGCGTCACCATCCACACCGAGCCTTGCGACGGCCGGTGCGATGAACACTGTCTCCATGGCTGTCTTCTGAGTGAACCGACAAGAAACGCGATCCGGCAGGAGGACCAGCCCGCCCGGTAAGGATTTTCAGATCCCGTCGATCCCGCCCGGGGAAGGCGGTTCCCCGGACGCATCCGGCTTTTCCACCTCTTCGTCGCCCTGTCTCCGCCCCTTGTAAATGTACCGGTCGAATAGCCTGTGATAGGGCGTCCAGTCCGACTCGCTGTCCCGGGCCTCCCGGATGGTCTCCTGGAAGGCGTTCACCTTCGCGTCTAGGTCATCCATGTAGTGAACGATCAGGGCCTCCAGCGTCTTGGGACGCTTGGGCGAGCCGTATTCGAGGACACCGTGATGGCTGAGCAGGATATGGCGGAGTTCCATGGCCGTCTGCTCAGGAAAATCGGGTATCGTTGCAATCTTCGCGTCGACCATCTCCACACCCATGACGATGTGGCCAACCAGACGCCCCGGATCGCTGTACTCGACAATCCGGTCGTAGGATAACTCGAAAATCTTGCCGATATCGTGAAGTATCCCACCGGCGATCAGGAGATCCCGGTTGATCCCCGCATAATGGTCGGCCGCCCGGTCGAGAAGCCGAACAACCGAAAGGGTGTGTTCCAGAAGACCGCCGATATAGATATGATGAAACCCTTTGGCCGCCGGCGCCCTCCGGAACAGCGCGGCGATCTTTTCGTCCTGGAAAAGCGCCAGCAGAAGCGCGGAGAGGCACGGGGTCTTCACTTGCTGGCAATAGGCAAGGATTTCGGCGAACATCACCGCGCGATCCCCCTTCGCCACCGGGAAGAAGTCGGCAAGTTCGACCTCCGCGTCCTCCACCTTCCGAAGCTCGATGATCGACAATTGAATTGCGTTCTTGAAGCTGAGCGCCCGCGCCTGGATGCGGATCAGATCGCCTTTCTTGAACGCCTTATCCCAGGCCAATGCATTCTCCCAGATCTTCCCGTCCACATCGCCCGTCCGGTCCTTCAGACGGACATTCAGATAGGGAGATCCTTTTTGAGAGTAGGCCAGATTTTTATCCGCCGCCAGAAAGACCTCGCTCACCCGGTCGCCCGTCTTGATATCTTTTACATAGATCGTTTTTTCCACCACGTTCATACCAACCCTTCTTTAAGAATAGATTTTCATCCGGCCCCTCCGGACCGAACCGATCAGCGTCATTCCCGCCCCGCGCGCGATCTCTACAGCCTGGGTCGTCGGAACGGACAGGGAGCAGACCAACGACACGCCCAGGCGCCAAATCTTGAGGACGATCTCCGAAGAGACGCGCCCTGTCCGGAAGATAGCGGCTTCGCGACAATCCACCCCATGGAGCAGGGCGTAGCCGCCCAGCATGTCGATCGTATTGTGCCGCCCGATGTCCTCCCGGACGACCAGAATCTCTCCATTACGGACCAGGGCCGCGGCATGGGTCCCGCCGGTCTCTTCGTGGAGGCGGGCCTGCCCGAGAAAGCGTTCCATGATATCGAGGATAGCCTCCGGCGTAAACGATACCCGGCCCGGCAACCGCTCTTTCGGGTATTCCGTCTCTGGCCGGCCGAAGCCGCGGGCGCCGCTCGATGCCAGGGTTCCGCCCTCAGCCGGATCAGGACTGTTTCGTCCCGCCGCCGTCCTGACGCTCACCCGCGTTTGATCGCAAGAAACCTCGACCCCCGCAATCTCCTCCCTCGTTCGGAGGAAACCTTCGGAGTGGAGGAACCCCACGGCCAGTTCGTCCACGTGCAGCCCCGCGCAGGCAATCGTGATTACCTTGCAGCCGTTGAGATAAACCTCAAGCGGGATCTCACGAATCAGACCTTCCTCTTTTTCGGAAAATCCCTTTCCGTCATAGACCGAGATCCGGGAACAGCCATGGGTTTCGTTTTCTGATATCATGGTATGAAAAGTAACAGACTCATGCTCTTTTCACAACAGCAAAAATGGCGGCGGTTTGCACGCCTGATGGGACATGACTGCAACACCGGCATGAATGGTGCCGCATCTCGCAAGCGGCAGGTCAGATGGAGACGGGTTTGGACAGACGGGATCAACGATGCTTTATAAATTCTTCGACGGTCAGACCAATATCACGGGCGAGCTGATGAAGGAGTATGGGAGATGTCTCCCCTGGTGGCAGGGAACGGTGGTGCCTCTTCCGTCGGGATGGCGAAACTGTTTATGGCTCCCCTTCTGGCGCACCTCCATAAAACCGAGGCGAGAAAGAATAGCCATGACTTCAACCGGCTTTAATGCGGCACGCGTTCCCATAGTCAAGCCACGACGACGCTCTGGGTTCCAATGAACTCCGTCTCCAGTTCCGGGAGGAGCAAGAAACCGGACATTGAGTCTCAGGGGCAAACAAATATATCCCGGACCTTCCACCGGGAAGACGACGATGACCAGATCCCGCCGGTCGGCGCGGCCAACGGTAACCAGGAACTGGCGGAATAGCTGGAGGCAAAGGCATCGAAGCATCCTATCTTTCCCTGCCTCTTGATCCACAACACGTCCGACGCGTCGGTATCGAACCCGAAGATGAATGGGATGGAATTCTGCTCTCGGATGATTTATAAGGGCTCTGATTTATCGACGGGAGAAACGATGAGGGTATTGGGACTCGATTACGGCGGACGGAGAATCGGCGTTGCGATTTGTGACGAACTCGGAATGACGGCGCAGGGGGTCGGAACCGTCATTCGGAAGAACCGGGATACGGATCTCGCCGCAATCGCCGCTTTCGTCGAACGATTCGAGGTCGAAACCATCGTCGTCGGTTACCCGCTCCGTTTGGACGGCAGCGAGCAGATCCAGTGCGAGAAGGTTAACGTGTTCATCAAGCGGCTGGAGGCACGGTTTTCGTTGCCCGTCGTCCGCTGGGATGAAACCCTCTCCACGAAGGAGGCGGAGGAACTTCTCCGCGAGCGCGGAGTAAAACCGGAGAAAAGAAGAACCCTCGTCGATCGTGTCGCCGCCTCTCTCATTCTGCAGCGATACCTTGACGCACGATCGCGTGGAAAAGTAACCTGACCGACACCCGGATAAAGAATATGTTGATAGAAGGATTAAAAAGAATCATCGTCAAAACCATCCGACATCGCCGGAAGACGGCTATCCTGATCGCACTGGCCGTGTTGTTGACCGGGATCGTCTTCTATCACTACGCGACAACCCCCGTTAATCTTGACGCGACCTCCGAGACGGTCAACATTTCGAAAGGGTCCGGCTTCTTCCGGATTACGGAGATTCTCAACGATGCCGGTCTGGTCGGGAACCGTCCTTTTTTTTGGGTCCTGGCCCTCGGAAAGGGGGTCGAAAAACACATCCGGGCGGGCGAATATGAACTCTCCGGCGCCATGACGCCGTCGGCGATCCTCGACAAACTGGTCCGGGGGGAGATCAAAGTTTATCCGGTGTTGCTGCCCGAGGACATCACGGTAAACGAGGTGGCCCGGCGGCTCTCCGCATTCAAATTGATCGATGAGAAGGAATTCACGACGCTGGCCACCGACCGGTCATTTCTGGCCTCCCTCGACATCGAGGCGGACAGCATCGAAGGATACCTCTACCCGGACACCTACCGGCTCGACCGGTCCATGACAACCCAAGAGATCCTGCGAAAATTCGTTGCGAGGTTCTGGAAGGAAATAACGCCGGAGATGCGAAAGCGCGCGAAGGAGATCGGCCTGACCGAGACCCAATGGATCACCCTTGCCTCAATCATCGGCAAAGAGTCGGGCAACAAGGATGAAAAACCGCTCGTTTCTGCCGTCTTTCACAACCGTCTCGAAAAAGGGATGAAACTGCAGAGCGATCCGACAGCCGTCTATGTTCTCGAACAGGAAGGCGTTCACGTAAAGACCGTCCTGCGAAGCCACCTGCAGTCGGACTCCCCCTACAACACCTATCGGATCAGCGGTCTGCCGCCGGGACCGATCGCCAACCCCGGCGTTGATTCCCTCCGGGCGGCCCTCTACCCCGCCAAAGTCGGTTACCTCTATTTCGTCGCGAAGAACGACGGGTCGCACGCGTTCTCCACCAACCTCGCCGCTCACAACGGGGCTGTCTCAAAATATCAGATTAACAGACAAAAAAATTAAAATATTTCTTGACAAAGGCGAAAACCTTCTCTATCTTGCCATCAAAGTGGGGCGAAGTGGATTAGAGTGGAGGAGAAGTCGTCAATGTCCGTCTTCCGGGGTCAATATTGCCACACCATAGACGACAAGGGGAGGGTCATCTTCCCCTCGCGACTCCGTGAAGTCTTTGCCGAGAAATACGATAACCGTCTGATCATCACAAACTGGGACGGTTATCTGATGGTCTTCCCCTACGACGAATGGCGGGTAATCGAAGAAAAAGTCTCCCACCAGTCCCTTCTCCGAAAAGAGGTACGCGCCTTTCAGCGGTTTTTCATGTCTGGCGCCGTTGACTGCACCCTCGACGGCCAGGGACGCATCCTCATCCCCCCCAATCTACGGGAATTTGCACAACTGGAAAAAGATATCGTCCTGGCCGGCATGATCAAGGTGATCGAGATCTGGAGCAAGGAAAGATTCGAAACCGAGATGAAGAAGAGCGGCGAAAGCCTGGACGGCTTCAGCGACTATATGGCGGATTTGGGGATATAGAAGAGGCCCCGGGACCTTGTTCGATTTTACTGAAGGCATCATGAAATGGAGGTCTTCCACAAGCCGGTTCTGGTCGGCGAGGTCATTGCTTCTCTTCAATGCCGGGCCGGAGCCGTCTACGTGGACGGCACGCTGGGAGGCGGGGGACACGCCTTTGAAATCCTGAAAAACTCTGCCCCGGACGGTCGCCTGATCGGCATCGACGCCGACGGGGAGGCGCTCCGGGAAGCCCGGAAACGCCTGGCCCCCTTCGGCGACCGGGCGATCTTGGTGAAGGGAAATTTCGCCGATATGGAAACCATGCTGTCCGGTTTGAATATCGAAAAGGTGGAAGGAATTCTCCTCGATCTGGGCGTCTCCTCCCATCAACTGGACACGGCGGAGAGGGGCTTCAGCTTCACGCTCGACGCCCCCCTGGATATGCGAATGGACCAGAGCCGGGGAGAGAGCGCGTACGATCTCGTCAACATTCTCTCCGAGGAGGAGCTGAAAGGAGTGATCCGGAAGTTCGGCGAGGAGAGAATGGCGGGAAGAGTCGCCCGGGCCATCGTCAGGAGGCGGGCCGTTGCCCCGATCCGAACGACGGGCGAGCTGGCCGGCGTGGTAGCCGGGGCCGTGCCGAGAAGCGCGGACACCGCCCGCATCCATCCGGCGACCCGGACTTTTCAGGCCCTCCGGATTGCGGTCAACGACGAACTCGCCAATCTCGATCGGGCCATAACCCGCGGGATGGAACGCCTCAAACCCGGCGGACGCTTCAGCGTCATCACCTTCCATTCGCTGGAAGACCGGATCGTCAAGAACGCGTTCCGCGCCGGAGAACATGGCTGCGTCTGTCCGCCCGACTTCCCCGTCTGCGCCTGCGGGTGGAAGCCGGTGATGAAAGTTATAACGCGAAAGCCCGTGGTCGCGGGCGAAACGGAGATCCGCGACAACCCGCGGGCCAGAAGCGCAAAACTCAGAACAGCGGAGAGGATCTGATCATGCAGGCCGTGGAGGTTCTCAAACATTCGGTGGGATCGGAGGATCGCGCATCCGCCCGAATCGGATATTCGACCTGGATCTTCATCGCCTCCGTCCTGATGGCAGTGGCTCTCCTCTATGTATGGAGCCATATCCACATGACGGAGTTGGAGTATCACATCGCCCTCGAGCTGAGCAGCCGTGAAAAGATCATCGAAGAACAGACAAAGCTCAAGGTCGAACTTGCCACACTGAGGTCACCCCAGAGGATCGAAACCATCGCGCGTGAGAAGCTGCAAATGACCTACCCGCAGAGAGAGCAGGTGATCGTACTGAAATGAGCGCCGAATCGAGAAAATGGATGAAATTCAGGATCGCCACGCTGCTGGTCTTCTTCCTGGTGCTCTTCATCGCGCTCGGCTCGCGCGCCTTTCAACTGCAGATCCTGTCCGGCAAGGAGCTCAAGGCCCTCGCCAACAGACAGCATACACAGATCCTTCTGCTGCAACCGGAAAGGGGGATCATCTTCGACCGTAACGGCGAAAAGATGGCGGCGACCATCATGGTCGATTCCGTCTGCGCCGATCCGTCCAAGATCGAGAATCCCGGCGAGGTGGCCGAACGTCTCGCCGCCATTCTCCAGATGGACAAGACGGTTCTTCAGAAGAAGCTGTCCGGCACGAAGAATTTCTGCTGGCTCGCCCGGAGAATCGCCCCCGAACAGGCCAATCTCGTGCAGGGGCTGGACGACGACGGGATCTTCATCGTCAAGGAACCCAAACGCTACTATCCCGGCGGCGAACTGGCCGGCCATCTGATCGGCTTCGTCGGCATGGACGCCACCGGCCTGGAAGGGCTGGAATTGCGCTATGACCGCTATCTGAAGGGCACCCCGGAAAAGTTGATCTGGACGAGGGACGCCAAGGGGAAACGACTCTACCCGCGCGTGGAGAGGCCGGAATCCCCCCAGAAGGAGAATTACAACCTCGTCCTGACCATCGACAACCGAATCCAGCATATGGTGGAATCCCATCTGAAGGCCGCCGTCAAAGACAAGGGGGCCAAGGGCGGATTTGCGATCGTCATGGATCCCCGCACGGGAGAGATCCTGGCGCTGGCCAATGAGCTGGGATTCGACCCCAACCGTCTCTCGGAAGTCAACCCGGCGACCGGCAAGAACAAGGCGATCACCGACTGTTTCGATCCCGGCTCCACCTTCAAACCCTTTCTGGTGGCGGGGGCGCTCGAAGAGGGGGTCGTCAAGGAGACGGACCTCTTCAACTGCGAAAACGGCAACTATGCCATCGCTGACCGCGTGATCCACGAGGCGCAACATAAGAGACACGGCGTTCTTTCGCTTCACGACATCCTGAAGTATTCGAGCAACATCGGATCGGTCAAGGTGTCCGAAAAACTCGGCAAGGAAAAATTCGACCAGTACATCCGTAAATTCGGTTTCGGCGCAAAAACCGGCATCGATCTCCCGGGCGAGACGCCGGGGCTACTCCGACCGGTGGAAAAATGGACCCGGGTGGATGCGGCGACCATCGCCTTCGGACAGGGGATCTCCGTCACCGCCATCCAGCTCATCACTGCCCTCTCCAGCGTCGCCAATCAGGGGGTTCTGATGAAACCCTTCATCGTCCGCGGGCTGATGGACCGACAGGGAAACATCGTCCAGGCCTATCACCCGACCGTGGTCCGCCGGGTCGTCTCCCCTGATACGGCAAAGCGTCTGACGGCAATCCTGACTGACGTGGTCGGCATGGAAGACGGGACCGGCAAGCACGCCCGCATCGTGAATGTCGCCGTGGCCGGAAAGACCGGCACCTCGCAGAAATTCGATTTTGCCCGGCACTCCTATTCCACCGAACGGGTCAAGACCTCCTTCATGGGATTCTTCCCGTCGGAGAACCCGCAAATCGCGATCCTGGTCGTCCTGGACGAACCCCAGCGGGACCGCTGGGGCGGCGTGGCCGCGGCCCCGGTTTTCAAGAACATCGGCGAACAGCTCCTGACCTGCTTCAGGACGAACATCCGCAGAAACCCCGAGCCGGTGGAGGAAAAGTCCCTCGGCGACGGCATGAAGGTGAAGCTCGTCTCCGTCCCGGCGCCGCTCGCGGGCCGGACGGGGGCGGAGACGGACGACACGCGCGTGCCGAACTTCCGGGGGATGACAATCCGAGAGGTTCTCAAGAGATCGAAAGAGAATGGGTTCGAGGTCCGTATCGTCGGAAGCGGCTGGGCAACCTCCCAGCGGCCGGCGGCAGGAATGTCCGCGCCGGAGGATCGCCTCTGCTTCGTCACCTTCGGCATGGGCTCATAAAGTAAGGTGTCCCCATGCGACTTGCGCCGCTGATGAAGGAGATCGAAACCCTCGCGATCACGGGGGATCAAAACGGCGAAGTCCGCTCCATCTGTTACAATTCCGGGCAGTGCGAAAAAGGAAGCCTCTTTGTGGCCATCCCCGGCCTCAGGACGGACGGCCACGAATTCATCGGCGATGCGCTGGCCCGGGGCGCCCGCTTTATCATCCACGAGCGGGATTTTTCCCCGCCCGTCGGCGTCACGGCCATCCGCGTGCGCGACAGCCGCCGCGCCCTCGGCCGCCTCGGGGCAAATTTCTTCCGCCACCCCTCCGCTTCCCTCTGTCTCATCGCCGTGGTCGGAACGAACGGCAAGACCACCGTCACTTACCTTCTGGAGTCGATTATCAGGGCCGCGGGCCATTCGGTCGGCGTGCTGGGGACGGTCAACTATCGCTATGGAGAAGAGCGTTTCCCCGCCGCAAACACGACCCCCGAATCCTTCGAAATGCAGCGGATCCTCCGGGAGATGGTCGATTGCGGGGTCACGCACGTCGTGGCCGAGGTCTCGTCTCACGCGATCGCCCTGCGCCGGGTCGATGATTGCGCATTCGACCTGGGCATATTCACCAATCTCACCCGCGACCACCTCGATTACCACCAGACGATGGAAAACTACTTCCGGGCGAAGAGCCGTTTTTTCACCGAGGTTCTCCCCGGCGGCGGGAAAGATCTTCCCCGGCGAATGATCATCAACGGCGACGACCCCTGGGGCCGGCGGATTATCCGGCAGACGGCGGGCGGCCGCCTCACCTACGGTCTGGACAACCCCTGCGACGTCACCGCCGAACCTTTCTCATTATCCCTCGGAGGCATCAGGGCGAAAGTTCATCTCGAAGGCGAGGAACTCGACATCGCCTCTCCGCTGATGGGAAGGTTCAACCTCTACAACATCCTCGCCGCGGTGGCCGCGGCAAGGGCCGTCGCGATTCCCAATGAGGCCATCCGGAGCGGGATCGTCGGACTTTCCCGGGTTCCCGGACGCCTTGAAAAGGTCAGCGCGGCGGGGCAACCCGCCGTTTTTGTCGATTACGCCCACACGGACGATGCCCTGCGACGGGTCCTCCAGAATCTCTCCCCGTTCCGGACAAAAAGAATCATCACCGTCTTCGGGTGCGGCGGAGATCGGGACCATGGGAAAAGACCGCTCATGGGCGAGGCCGCGACCGCCTACAGCGATCTTGTCATCGTCACCTCGGACAACCCGCGGACGGAGGACCCCATGGAAATCATCCGGGAGATCGAGACGGGCATCCGGACGCCGAAATTTTCCGACATCAGCGAATTCGAGCAACAACCGCACACGAAGGGATACCTCGTCCTCCCGGACCGGGGAGAGGCGATTGCCGCGGCAATCGGCATCGCCGACACGGCGGACATCGTTCTCATCGCGGGAAAGGGCCACGAGGATTATCAGATCATCGGCAGCCGGAAGCTTTCCTTTGACGACCGAAAGATCGCACGGGAGAGGCTGGCGCTTTGGCAGACCGCGAGGGCAGGATCATGACCGACATCGTTCCGGTTCTTTCGGCCGACGAGATCCTGAAGGCCACGGGGGGCGACCTGCTCCGGGGAAGCCGCGGCTGGTCCTGCCGGGGCGTATCGACGGACACGCGCACGCTCGCCGCGGGAAACCTCTTCATCGCGCTTGCGGGCGAAAACTTCGACGGCCATGACTGCCTGGCGAAGGCCGCGGAGCGCGGGGCCGCCGGGCTTCTGATCCGGGCGGACGCCGCGGAAAAACTCGTCTCCCTGCCGGAAGGGCTTCCGGCCATCGGCGTATCGGACACGCTCAAGGCACTGGGCGGCATTGCAGGCGACTGGCGGCGGCGATTTCCCGTCCCGCTGCTTGCGATCACCGGGAGTTCCGGGAAGACCACCACGAAGGAGATGGTCGCGGCGATTACCACACGCACAAGAAACATTCTCAAGACGGAAGGCAATCTGAATAACCAAATCGGCCTCCCTCTGACCCTGCTCAGGCTGCGGAAAGAGCATGAACTCGTAATCGTTGAGATGGGAACGAACAGCCCCGGAGAAATCGCAACGCTCGCGGCCATCGCCGCGCCGGACGTCGGCCTGATCACGAACATCGGCCCCGCCCATCTCGAAGGGCTCGGTTCGCTGGAGGCGATCCGCGAGGAAAAAGGATCCCTTTTTGAGGTGATGGCCGGCCGGGGCACGGCGATCCTCAACCGTGACGACCCGGCCATCGGCCTCCTCGGAGAGCGATGGCAGGGGAAGCGGGTCTCTTTCGGCCTCGGCGCGGACGCCCAGGTCGCCGGCCGGCGAATCGAACCGGCCGGGGCGCAGGGGGTTCGTTTCAACCTCTTCATCGACGGAATCGGCACCCCCGTTTCCCTGGCCACGGCCGGCGAGCACAATGTCATGAACGCCCTCGCCGCCGCCGCGGCCGCATGGTCGCTGGGTTTCGACCGCCACGAGATTGCAGCGGGCCTCGCCGCCTTTCTGCCGGTCCCCGGGAGAAGCGAGATTCGACAGCTCGGGAACGGGGCCTTCCTGATCATCGACACCTACAACGCCAATCCCGCCTCCGTGCGGGAGGCGGTCAAAACCCTGCATGGACTTCGCGGAAGCGGCGCCGCCATTGCGATTCTGGGGGACATGCTGGAGCTGGGCGAGCAATCGGAGGCGCTGCACCGGGAGATCGGGACGCTGGTAGCGGAGGCAAAGATCGATCACCTGTTTCTCAAGGGATCCCTGACGAAGGCTTTGGCGGACGGGGCTGTCAGGCACGGGTTTCCCGCGGATCGGATCACCTGTTTTGAGGACCCTGAGGAGATTGTCTCCGCCCTGCGGTCCCGGCTGAAAAGGGGAGACTGGGTCCTGATCAAGGGGTCGCGAAAGATGAAAATGGAAATGGTGGCGGCAAATCTCATCGCGGCATTTGACCTGAAACGGCAAACGGTGTAAGTTGCGCCGCACGCAAAAAAAGCGGATGTGTCAGGAAGGCTTAAAAAATGCTTTATCATCTTTTATATCCGCTACATACGATATTCTCTTCTTTTAACGTCTTTCGGTACATCACCTTCCGGACGATCTATGCGGCCATCACCGCGCTCGTGCTCTGTTTCGTCCTCGGCCCCTGGATGATCCGCAAGCTCCAGGAACTCCAGCTCGGCCAGACCATCCGCGAGGACGGACCGGACTCGCACCATGCCAAAAAAGGGACGCCGACGATGGGCGGCCTCCTGATCATCTTCGCCGTGACCCTCTCCACGCTCCTCTGGGCCAACCTGACCGTCGGCTATATCTGGCTTGTCATCATGGTCATGGTCGGATTCGGTCTCATCGGTTTCCTCGACGACTACCGGAAGATCAGCCGGCGGAACAGCCGGGGAGTCCCCGGGAAGGTCCGGCTCTCCGCGGAGGTCGCGATCGCGCTCTTCGTCAGCGTCACCCTCTATATAAAACCGGGGTTCAACCCGTATGTGACGATCCCCTTTTTCAAGACGGCCCTGCCGAACCTGGGATGGGGGTATGTCCTGCTTTCCACCTTCATCATCGTCGGCACGGCAAACGCGGTTAATCTCACCGACGGCCTGGACGGCCTCGCCATCGGACCTGCGATCACCTGCTTCATGACCTACCTGCTGTTCGCCTATTTTGCCGGCAACATCAAGATCGCGTCCTACCTCCAGATTCCGTATGTGGCGGGGACCGGAGAGCTGTCGATCTTCTGCGGGGCGGTCGTCGGCGCCGGAATCGGCTTCCTCTGGTTCAACGCCTATCCCGCGCAGGTTTTCATGGGGGATGTGGGCTCCCTCTCTCTCGGAGGCTCCCTGGGCACCCTCGCCATCCTGACGAAACAGGAGATCCTGCTCGTCATCGTCGGCGGGATATTCGTTCTGGAGACCTTCTCGGTGATCTTTCAGGTCGGCTGGTTCAGGCTCACCAACGGGAAGAGGATCTTCCGGATGGCCCCGATCCACCACCATTTCGAGCTCAAGGGGTGGCCGGAACCCAAGGTGATCGTCCGCTTCTGGATCATATCCGTGCTGCTGGCGCTCGTCGCCATCAGCACGTTGAAATTGAGGTAGCAGGCAATTCATGGATCTTCATGGAAAGAAAGTGGCCGTCCTGGGCGTCGGGAAGACGGGGCTCGCAACGGCCCGATTTCTGGCGGGACGGGAAAGCCGGATTGCAATCACCGACGCAAAACCGGGATCGGCGTGGGGGGAGGCTCGGACGGCTCTGGAAGGGCTGCATGCGGAGATGACCTTCGCCCCCTACGGGCCGGAGATCCTGACCGGCGTTGATTGCGTCATTCCGTCGCCGGGCATCCATCCGGAAAACCCCATCCTTATCGAGGCCGTCCGACGGAGTATCCCCGTTATGAGCGAGCTTGAACTCGCCTCGCGGTTCATCACAACCCCGATCGTCGCCATCACCGGCACCAACGGCAAGACCACGACGACCTCCCTGATCGGGGAGATCCTCCGGAAGGCCGGGAAAAAGGCCTTCGTCGGCGGAAACATCGGCGCCCCGCTGATCGGCTACGCCGACGGCCCGCAGGAGGCGGACTGGGCGGTCGTGGAGGTGAGCAGTTTCCAGCTCCAGTGGGCGCAGACGTTCAGCCCCCGGATCGCCATCCTTTTGAACGTCACCACCGATCATATCGACTACCATGGAAATTTCGACGCCTACCGGGAAATCAAGGAGAGGATCTTCGCCCGCCAGACCGCCGGGGATCTTGCGATTCTGAACGGCGACGAGGCAGCCACGGCTCTCTTAAGCGGGCGGCTGATCCCCCGGACGGAACGCTTCAGCTCCTCCGCTCCCGTCGATTGCGGGATGTTTCTTTCCGGAGAGAAACTCGTTCATCTGCGCCCCGGCGGACAACGGGAAGAATACCCCCTCGGCATGATTCACCTTCCCGGACGCCACAACTGTGAAAACGTGATGGCGGCGATCATCGCGGCCCGTGCGTGCGGCTGCGAGCCGACGGCGATCATCGAGGCCGTGGAAGGGTTCCGGGGAATCGCCCACCGGATCGAGTTTGCCGGGGAGAAAAACGGCGTCCTGTTCTACGACGATTCCAAGGGAACCAACGTCGGTGCCGTCGCCAGGGCGCTGGAGAGCTTCTCCCGCCCGGTGATCCTGCTTCTCGGCGGTCGGGACAAGGAGGGGGATTTCCAGACCCTCGCCCCGCTGATCCGCCGGGGGGTGAAGGAGATGGTGCTCTTCGGCGAGGCCCGTGAGAAGATCAACGGGCTGCTCGGCGGCACGGTCCGAACGACGCTGACCGCCACGTTGAAGGAGGCTCTGGAAACGGCGTACAGATCGGCGTCGCCCGGCGATGCCGTCCTTCTGTCGCCCGGCTGCGCCAGCTTCGATGAATTCCAGGACTACAAAGAGCGCGGCAACCGCTTTCAGGAATGGGTGAGGCAGCTTCAGCCATGAAAAGTCTCTCGAGGGATAAGAAACCGGACCTGATCCTGCTTTTGGCCACGCTGCTTCTGGTGACCGTCGGCACGGTGATGATCTACAGCTCCAGTTCCATCCTCGCCACGGAGAAGTTCCATGACGGACAGTACTTCCTCAAGAAGCAGCTCTTCTTCCTCTGCCTGGGCCTTTTGATCATGATCCTGATCACCAAAATCCCCTACTACAAGCTCCGGAGACTGGCCTGGCCCGGCATTGCGGTCTCGGTCATCCTGCTGGCCGCGCTCTGGGTCCCCCACCTGGGGGTCCGCGCGGGCGGCGCCTTGCGCTGGCTCAACTTCGGGGTCTTCTCGTTCCAGGTCACGGAGATGGTCAAGATCGCCCTGATTCTCTTTATGGCCCACCTCCTGACGAAGCATGTCAGCCACATCCGGGAATTCAAGCAGGGGATACTCTATCCGCTCGGAGTCACCGGGGTTCTGGTCGGCATGATCATCCTCCAGCCGGATTTCGGCACAACGGTCATCCTCGTGCTGGTGACCTTCCTGATGATCTACCTGGCCGGCGGGCGGCTTCTGTATCTGGGCGGCATGATTGCGCTGTTCATCCCCGTGGCCGTCTGGCTTCTGCTCCACAAGAGTTACCGGATGGCGCGCCTGATGACGTTTCTCGACCCCTGGAAGGATCCGCGCCATTCGGGTTTCCAGATCATCCAGTCGCTGATCGCCTTCGGATCCGGCGGTCCCCTCGGCGTGGGGATCGGGGACGGGATGCAGAAACTCTTTTACCTCCCGGAACCCCATACGGACTTTATCCTTTCGGTAATCGCCGAGGAGAGCGGGTTCATCGGCGTGGGGCTGATCCTCTTTCTCTACATCATCCTGATCGTTCGCGGCTTCCAGATTGCGCTGAAGGCGCCGGACATGTTCGGAAACCTGTTGGCAGCGGGACTGACGCTGTTGCTTGCACTGGAGACGTTCATCAATATCGCGGGTATCATGGGACTCATTCCGCTGAAGGGGCTCGCCCTTCCCTTCCTGAGTTACGGAGGCACCTCCCTGATCATGTCGCTTGCGGCGGTGGGCATTCTGTTGAACATCTCGTCTTATGAGTCGTGACGGAGACGTTATTAAACGATAATGGAACAGCGAAGAACTGAAAAGCCGGATTCCGATCGCTTGGGCATGATCATCGCCGGCGGCGGGACGGGCGGCCACCTCTTTCCGGGAATTGCGATTGCCGAGGAGTTCCTTGGGCGCGATCCGGCGCACCGCATCCTGTTCATCGGCACGGAGCGCGGGCTGGAAAAGCGAATCTTAAGCGAACTGGGATATCCCCTCCGAACGCTGAATGTGGAAGGCCTTCAGGGCCGCGGACCGCGCCGGATTCTGGCTTCCCTCCTCAAGATCCCGGGCAGCCTGCTTGCCTCCTTCCGGATTCTCCGCTCGTTTCAGCCCGCCGTCGTCGTCGGCGTGGGCGGATACGCCTCGGGACCGGCAGTCCTCGCCGCCCGGCTGATGGGTTTGAAGACGGCGATCGCCGAGCAGAACACCTTTCCGGGGCTGACCAACCGGATCCTCGGCCGCTTCGTCCACCGGATCTTCGTAACCTTCCCGGCGTCGTTGAATTGGTTCCCCGACGGACGGGCGCGGGTTACGGGAAACCCGATCCGCGCGGCCTTTCTCATGGAGCCCGCAAAGACGGGCGCGCGCGATCCGCGCTTCACGCTGCTGATCTCCGGCGGGAGCCAGGGGGCCCATGCGATCAACCGGATCGTCATGGAGGCCCTCGCCGGCCTCGAACACTTGAAGGATCGCATCCGCTTTATCCACCAGACGGGGGAGAAGGATCGGGAGACGGTTGCACGGGCCTATCGGGAGCGGGGCTTCGCGGCGGAGGTCTCCCCGTTCATTGCCGACATGGCGGCCGCCTATCGTCAGGCCGACCTGCTGCTGTGCCGGGCCGGCGCCACCTCCATCGCGGAGATCACCGCCGGCGGGAAGGCGGCGGTGCTGATCCCCTTTCCGTTCGCCGTGAACGACCATCAGACGCAAAACGCCGAGCTTCTCGTCCGGGCGGGCGCAGCGGAGATGATTCCGGAACGGGAACTTGACGGACGGAGGCTGGCGGCGGCGATCGAACGGCTCTGCCTGCATCCCGAGCAGATCAGACAAATGGAAACGGCTTCCGCCGCTCTGGGCAACATCCACGCGGCCGCGGCCATCGTTGACGGCTGCCTGGAACTCGTCGAAGGCCGAAAGCCTATCGGAGACTGTTGAGAATGGTTCGTGAGGCGTCGGGGAGATGTTCCGGAAGCCCAAAGGGATCGGAACGTGTCCCCGGAATATGAAAGGGTCAGGACGAGGGAAACGCCGCAGATGGGCATTTTTCAACAGCCGGGAGGAGAGAGATGAAAGCGAGATTGAATACCGGAAGCATGAACCGGAAGATCCGGCGCATCCATTTCGTCGGGATCGGCGGCATCGGCATGAGCGGGATCGCCGAAGTGCTCCTCAATTTGGGGTATGAGGTCAGCGGTTCGGACCTCGCCTCCTCCGACACCACCCAGCGCCTGGACGACCTGGGCGCGGCCATCCACCAGGGCCATGCGGCCTCCCACATCGGCAGGGCGGACGTCGTCGTCACCTCCACGGCCGTGCGGCCGGACAATCCGGAGGTCGTCGCGGCCCATGAGCGGAACATCCCGGTCATCCCGCGGGCCGAGATGCTCGCGGAACTGCTGAAGATGAAATTTTCGATCGCCGTCTCGGGCAGCCACGGCAAGACCACGACGACCTCGATGGTGGCGACGATTCTCGCCCACGGCGGTCTTGACCCGACGATGGTGATCGGCGGAAAACTCGCCAGCATCGGAAGCAACGCCCGTCTGGGAGATGGGGAGGTGATCGTGGCCGAGGCGGACGAGAGCGACGGCTCCTTCCTGAAGCTGAGCCCCTGCCTCGCCGTGATCACGAACATTGACCGGGAGCACCTCGACCACTACCGCGACATCGAGGAGATCCGGGAGGCGTTTTTGCAATTCGCAAACATCGTCCCCTTCTACGGCGCGACGATCCTCTGCCTGGACGATCCCAACGTGCGGGAGATCCTCCCGCGGCTCAAACGCACGGCAATCACCTATGGGCTGTCGCCCGAGACCGAATACCGCGCCGAGAACATCTCCTACTCCGGACCGTCCTCCCGCTTCTCCGTTTATCACCGGGAGGTTCTGCTGGGGACGGCAAAACTGAACGTCCCCGGTCTCTTCAACGTCTATAATGCGTTGGCGGCCATTGCGGTCGCACAGGAGATGGACCTGACCTTTCCCGTCATCCAGGAGGGGTTGCAGCGCTTCACCGGCGTTCACCGCCGTCTGGAGGTCCGGGGAGAGGCGCGTGGCGTCACCATCGTGGACGATTACGGCCACCACCCGACGGAGATCCGCGCGACGCTTGCCGCGGCAAGACAGGTCTGGCCCGGACGCATCATTGTGATCTTCCAGCCCCACCGCTATACGAGGACGAAGGCCCTCTTCAACGAGTTCATGACGGCCTTCGGCGATGCCGACCTTCTGATCGTCACCGACATCTATGCAGCCGGCGAAGAGCCGATTGCCGGGGTGACCTCGGAGGCCCTCTGCCAGGCGATCCGGGGCGCGGGACAGAAAGAGGTCGTCCATTTTTCGGATTTCGACGCCGTAGTGAAACATCTCCTGGAGATCGCCAA